>JAEWGQ010000365.1 GCA_023388235.1 Actinomycetes bacterium
GGGCACGGGTGCCGCCAGGGGACCGCCGGGGCGCGCGGCCCGGCGGCTGAGCTCACCGACCACCGCGACCGCCACGACCACGGCGCCGAGGACGAGCAGCGCCGCCGGCGACGCACCGCCCGTCACCGTGCCGGCCAGGGTGGTGCCGAGCGGCACGCCGGCCAGCGTCTGGCCGAGCAGCGCGTTCCCGTGCCCGGCGATCGTCGGGTGGACGAACACGGCGTAGATGACGCCCACGACCGGTGCCTGCACCAGCATCGGCAGGCACCCCGCGAACGGCGTCGTCCCCTCGTCCGCGTAGAGCTGCACCATCGCGGCCTGCAGGCGCTGCGGGTCGTTCCGGTGCCGGCGCTGCAGCTCGGCCATGCGGGGGGCGAGCCGGGCGCGGGTCCGCTCGGCCCGGGCCTGGGACACGCCGACGGGGATCAGGGCGGTGCGGACCAGCAGGGTCACGAGCACCACGGCGGCGGCCGCGGCGGCACCGCCGGCGAGCGGTTCGAGCAGGTGGGTCAGGCCCATGAGGGCGCGGTAGGCCGCGTCGAGCACGGCGGCGACAGGGGGCAGGGCGAGCAGGTCCATGGTGGGGTCCTCGGTCGAACGGGCGTGGGTACGCGTCCGCCGACCACGCCGTGCACGAGGACGCCACCGTGCGGGTGCACGGCGACGGGGTCGGGAAGAGGCCTCGGGACGGGGTGGTCAGCCGAGGACGGCGCCGGGTGCCCGGGGCCGGGGACGCCCGGGGGCGTCGGGATCGCTCTGCGTCGTGACGGGCCCGCAGCCCGCCGCGTCGCGCACGTGCCGCCCGGGCAGGGCCGCGACGTCGAGGACGACGGCGCGCACGCCGCGGGCGAGCAGGGCCGCCGCGACCGCGACCGCGAGGGTCGTCGCACCGAGCAGCAGCAGCGTGCTCGTGAGGGTGTTCGCCCCGACGACGAGCGCGACCGACACCGCGGCGTCGCGCAGCAGCGCGAGCACGGGCAGGGCGTCACCCACGGCGGTCTCCCCTCGTCGGCCGGGTGGCCGCGGCCCAGCCTAGGCGCTGCCGCGCGGGGCGGGAACCGGGCCTCAGCGGCCGGGTACGCCCACCCCGCCGTGCAGCCCCGCCGCCGCCCGGTCCAGCGCCGCCGGCGGGGCGCCCGCGGCCTCGAGCACCAGCAGCACCGCGCCGAGCACGGGGGGCGCGGTGACCACCGTGGGCTCCGCCAGCGGGGCGCGCGCGGCGAGGCCCGCGGCGACGCCGTCGAGCAGCCGGCGGTTCCCGCTGGCGACCACGCCCCCGCCGAGCACCACCGGCACCGGGGTGCCCTCCAGCCCCAGCCGCTGGATCGCGGCCACCGCGAGCCGGACGATCTCCGCGGCCTGCTCGTCCACCACGGACGCGGCCACCCGGTCGCCGGCGTCCGCGGCGGCGAGCAGCACCGGCGCCAGGCCGGTCAGCGCGCGCGACCGGAGCCGCCCCAGGTGCAGGTCCTCCACGACGGTGGCGACGTCCGGACGCCCGAGCGCCCGCGGCACCTCGTCCGCGAGCACCGTCGCGGGCCCGCGGCCGTCCCGGGCACGGGCGGCGTGCCACAGCGCGAGCTCGCCGAGCTCCGCGCCCCCGCCCCAGTCGCCCGAGATGCGCCCGAGCGCCGGGAACCGGGCGGTCACCCCGTCCGCCCGGCGGCCGACGCAGTTGATGCCGGTGCCGCACACGACGGCCACGGCCTCGTGCGCGGCCGTGCCCGCCCGCAGCAGCGCGAACGTGTCGTTCTCCAGCACGACGGCCCCCGCCCGCGCCGCCCAGGGCAGCGCCGCGAGCGCCGTCGCGAACGTCTCGATCTCCACCGGCAGGTCCAGGCCGGACAGGTACACGCCGACCCGGTCGGCCCGCGGCCCGGCCCCGCCGGCGGCGAGCTCGCCGAGCACCGCGCCGACCAGGCCGTCGATCACGGCGACGGCGCGGTCGACCCCGATCACCTGGGGGCAGGAGCCGCCGCCGCGCGCGCGGGCCAGGACCGCGCCGTCCGCGCCGAGCGCGACGACGTCGGTCTTGCTGCCGCCGCCGTCGACCGCCAGCAGCACCGGGGCGGTGGTCACCGCGCCCACGCCAGGTGCTCCCGGTTCGCGGCCACGAGCGCGTCGGCCAGCCGGGTCGCGCGGTCGTACTGCCCGACCAGCGGGTGCGCGAGGAGCGCCCGCGCCACCCGGTCGGTGCCGCCCCGCAGCGCGGCGTCGAGCGCCAGCCGCTCGTACCCGGCCACGTGCGCGACCAGTCCCGCGATGTCGTCCGGAAGGGGCTGCCGGGCCGAGGACCCGACCGTGGACAGCCCGCCGGCGGACACCGTCGCCGGCACCTCGATCACGTGGTCGTCCGGCAGGAACGGCAGGGTCCCGTCGTTGCGGACGTTCGCCACCTGGGTGTCGCCGCGGTCCGCGGTCAGCGACGCGAGCAGGTCGACCGCCGCCTCCGAGTAGAACGCCCCGCCGCGCTGCTCGAGGGCCGCGGGCTTGGTGTCCACGGCCGGGTCGGCGTACGCGTCCAGGAGCTCCCGCTCGACGTCGAGCACCGCGTGCGCCCGGCTCACCGCCCCGGGGGCCGTCTGCTCCGCGAGCACCTCGTCGTGCGCGTAGTAGTAGCGCAGGTAGTACGACGGGACGCAGCCGAGCAGGCCGAGCAGGGCGGCCGGGAGCTCGACCTCCTCGGCGAGGGCGTCCCGGTGCCGCCCGAGCAGGTCGGGCAGGACGTCCACGCCGTCGACCCGCACGCCGCGCTCCCACGTCAGGTGGTTCAGCCCGACGTGGTCCAGCGCGACCGCCCCGGGAGCGACGCCGAGCACGTCGGCGAACCGCCGCTGGAACCCGATCGCGACGTTGCACAGCCCGACCGCGCGGTGCCCCGCCTGGAGCAGCGCCCGCGTGACGATGCCGACCGGGTTGGTGAAGTCCACGATCCAGGCGTCCGGCCGGGCGTGCCGCCGGACGGTCTCGGCGATGTCCAGCACCACCGGCACCGTGCGCAGCGCCTTCGCCAGCCCGCCGGGACCCGTGGTCTCCTGCCCCAGCGTGCCGCAGGCGTGCGGGAACGTCTCGTCGCTGTGCCGGGCGGCCTGACCACCCACGCGGAGCTGCAGCAGCACCGCCGAGGCGTCCGCCGCGCCGGCGGCCACGTCGGCCGTCGCGGTGACGCGCACCGGGTAGCCGGCGCGGTCGAACATCCGCTGCGACACCCCGGCGACCAGCCCGAGGCGGTGCGGGTCGGGGTCCACCAGGCACAGCTCGTCGAGCGGCAGCAGGGCGCGCAGGCGCGCGAACCCGTCCACGAGCTCGGGGGTGTAGGTGGAACCGCCGCCGATGACGGTGAGCTTCATGACTATCCCTTCACGCCCGTGAGGGTCACGCCCTGCACGAAGGACTTCTGAGCGAGGAAGAACAACAGGACGACCGGGACCATCGCGACGAGCGTCGCCGCCATCGTGAGGTTCCAGTCCACGGAGCGGGCGCCGCGGAACTGCGCGAGCGCGTACGAGACCGGCCAGGCGTCCTCGTTCTCCGACGTGTAGAGCAGCGGGCCGTAGTAGTCGTTCCACGCGTGGAAGAACAGGAAGATCGACGTGGCGGCCACGCCCGGCCGGGCCATCGGCAGGATCACCCGCCACAGCGTCCGGACCTCCCCGCAGCCGTCGAGGCGCGCGGCCTCCGTGTAGTCGCGGGGGATCGTCAGCAGGAACTGCCGGAGCAGGAAGATCGAGAACGCGTCGCCCAGCAGGTTCGGCAGGATCAGCGGCCACAGGGACCCCGTCAGCCCGAGGTGCGACCACATGACGTACAGCGGGACCGACGTGACCTGCGGCGGGAGCAGCATCATCGCGATGACCGCCAGGAAGTACAGGCCCGAGCCGCGGAACCGGATCCGCGCGAGCGCGTACGCCGCGGGCACGGACGACAGCAGCATGAACACCGTCGCCAGCACGGCGTAGAGCAGCGAGTTGCCGAAGTACTTGACCATCGGGAGCTTCGCGAAGACGGTCGCGAAGTTCTCCCAGTGCCACTGGGTCGGCCACGCGAACGCGGTGCCGGCCTGCTGCGCCGACATCACGGACGTCAGCAGGATGAACACGAACGGCAGCACGAAGATCACGGCCAGGGCGAGGAGGACCGCGTGGTCGGCGACGAAGACCAGCACGGACCGGCGACGGGGGCTCAACTGGCCACCTCCGGGGTCGACGAGGAGAAGCGGCGCAGCAGGAACGCCATGACCACCGCGGTGACGGCGAACAGCAGGACCGCCATCGCCGAGGCGTAGCCGAGCAGGTTCGAGCCGAACGCCTTGCTGTACAGCAGCTGGCCGTAGGTGAGCGTCGAGGAGTCGGGCCAGCCGAGCAGCGTGCTCGTCCCGGCGCCGACGCTCGACCGTCCCATGGCGGTCGCCGACGCGACGGCCGGCTCGGTGAAGTACTGCAGGGCGCCGATGATCCCGGTGATGAGCGAGAACAGCAGGACGGGCGCCATGTTCGGCAGCGTCACGAAGCGGAAGCGCTGCAGCCCGTTCGCGCCGTCGAGCTCGGCCGCCTCGTACTGCTCGGCCGGGACGTCCAGCAGGGCCGCCAGGAAGATCACCATGATGTCGCCCAGCACCCAGAGCCCGAGCAGCACCAGCGACGGCTTCGACCACGCGGGGCTGGTGAACCAGCCCGGGCTCCCGAGCCCGACCGCGTCGAGCAGCTGCGCGACGGGGCCGGTGCTCGGGTTGAGCAGGAACACGAAGGCGATGGTCGACGCCACCGGCGGGATCAGGGCCGGCAGGTAGTAGAGGGTGCGCAGCACACCCGCCGCCCGGCGGGCCCGCGTGAGCACCCACGCGACGAGCAGGGCCCCGGCCATCCGCACCGGCACGAGCACCGCCACGAACCACAGCGTGTTCCGGGTGGCCTGCCCGATGAGCGGGTCACCGCCGAACAGGAAGCGCCAGTTCGCGAAGGAGTTCCACCGCGGCGGGTTCGACAGGTCGAACGTGGTGAACGAGTACAGCACGGTCATCACGAGCGGGAAGACGAAGAACACCACCATGCCGAGCAGCGAGGGGGCGAGGAAGGCGAACGCCACCCACCCGCGCCGGCGTCGGACGGCCGGGGCCACGGTCAGCTCCCCGCCTGGAGCTGGGCGGCGGCGTCGATCTCGTCGTCCACCTGCGCCAGCATCGCCGCGAGGTCGTCGACCTTGCCGGCCTGCCACTGCTGCGTGTGCGTGCCGAGGATCGTCTGGTACTCCGGCCCGAGCGCGCTCGGCGGGG
Organism: Actinomycetes bacterium; assembly: GCA_023388235.1. GTDB lineage: Bacteria > Actinomycetota > Actinomycetes > Actinomycetales > Cellulomonadaceae > Cellulomonas. The sequence goes on from JAEWGQ010000365.1 coordinate 5,273, forward strand.
TGGTCGACGACGCGGGGTGCTCGAACACCTCGAGGAACGTGCGGAACTGGTCGGAGACCTCGAGGTCCGGCGACGCGATCGCGTCGTGCACCGTGGGGACGTTCTTCAGCCCGTTGGACAGCGCGACCTGGGCGGCCGGGTCCGTGGTCAGGTACTTGACCAGGGCCCACGCGGCCTCCGGGTTCTGGGTGCCCTTGCCGATGCCGACGATGTTCCCCGTGATGTACCCGGAGCCGTAGGCGTCCTCGTGCCCCGCGGCCATGGGCAGCGGCGCGGTGCCGTAGTCGAGGTCGGGCGCCTGGTCGGCGACGAACGCCGTGCGGTACTCCCCGTCGACGTTCATCGCGACGCGGCCGGTCTGGAAGTCGTTCTGCGCGGAGAACTCCTGGCCCAGGCCCGCCTGGAACGTGGCGAGCGCGTCGTAGCCCCCCAGCCGGTCGATCAGGTCCGCCTGCCACTCGAGCAGCTCGGTCCAGCCCTCCGACGACCCGATCGCGGAGGTGCCGTCGTCGTTCAGCCACTCGGCCTCGGCCGCCGGGGCCCAGTGCGCCTCGGAGTTCTCGTAGTACCCGAGCAGCGGCATGAACCCGAGCGTCTCGATCGACCCGTCGGCCGCGTAGGTCGTGAGGTCGACCGCCATGTCCGCGAGCTCGTCCAGGGTGGTCGGCGGCTCGGTGTAGCCGCCCTCCGCGAGCAGCGCCCGGTTGTAGTACAGGCCGTAGACGTCGGCGAGCGCCGGCATGACGCACCGCACGCCGTCGTACTCGGTGTAGGAGCGGACCGTCGCGGGGATCTGGTCGAGGTCCACGTCGTCACGCTCCAGGAACGACGCCAGGTCGATGAAGTCCCCGGAGGAGCACAGCGTGCCCACCTGGTCCGTCGAGTACGAGAGGCCGACGTCGATGGCCTGCCCGGCGGAGATCGCCTGGCGCATCTTCTGGTCGTCCTGGCCGGACTTCACCTCGACCGTGACGCCGGGGTTGGCCGCCTCGAAGTCGTCGACGACCGACTGGATCACCTCCGCCTCCCGGTCGGCGAAGAAGTGCCAGAACTCGATCGTGCCGGACAGCTCGGACGGCGCCTCGGCGGCGGCGGTCGGGGCGTCGCCGGAGCTGCCCCCGCACGCGGACAGGCCGAGCGCGGCGGCGGCGACGAGGGCGGGGACGACGGCGAGGCGCCGTCGGGGACGTGTGCTCACGGGGTGCTCCGTTCTCTGGTGCGGGCGTGCAGGATCGGCACCGCGGCCGCCCGCGGGGCGGTCCGGGTGCTGGGGTGGCGCGTGCTGCGGTGCGGGTCGGGGCGTGCGGGTGCGCGGGACGACGGTGTCCCGGGGTGCGGCCGCGCGACGCCGGCGGGCGCGTGCGGTCGGGAGGCGGTGCGGTCGGGTCGGGTGGGTGGTGCCGTGCGGTGGTGCCGTGCGGGGTCGGTCAGGTCACGAGGGCGAGCAGGCGCTCGCGGAGGTCGCGGCGCGCGACGGCGCGGGCGCCGCGGATCACGGGCAGGTCCGGGACGGCGGTCGCCACGAGGTGCGGGGACCAGGGCGACTCGCGCCGGACGTGCGCGCGGACGAGGTCGGCGAGCTCGGTGCCGCCGACGGCGCCCACGGGACCGCCCAGCACGACGACGCCCGGGTCGAGCACCGCGAGCACGGGCACGACCCCGAGGGCGATGCGCGGCGCGAGGTCGCGCAGCACCGCCGGGCGGGCGGGGTGCCCGGCGAGGGCGCCGAGCACGGACTCGAGGGTGCGCCCGTGCACGCCGTGCGCCCGGGCCACCCGCGCGACCGCGGACCCGCCGAGCAGGTCCTGCAG
>JAEWGQ010000418.1 GCA_023388235.1 Actinomycetes bacterium
CTCGCGCGCGCGGCGCTCCGCTCCCCCGCCCCCGGGCTCGTGCTCGCGCAGGGCGACCCCGAGGACGTCGCCGCCGACCCGCGGGCGGTCGGGCTGCTGCGCGACCGGCCCCTGGTCGACGGCCGCGCGGCGGCGTACGTCTGCCGGGGCTTCGTCTGCGACCGTCCCACCACGGACCCCGGCGCCCTGCGCGCGTCGCTGGCCTGACGCCGGGCCTCGCGCGGGCGCCGCCGCGGCTCAGCGGTCGCGCTTCTCCCGCATGGCGCGCTGCGCCTCGAGGTTGTCCTGCCGCTCGCGCAGCGCCTGGCGCTTGTCCCAGTCCTTCTTACCGCGCGCGAGCGCGATCTCGACCTTGGCCCGGCCGTCGAGGAAGTACAGGGCGAGGGGCACGATCGTCTGCCCCTTCTCCCGGGTCTTCGACTCCAGGCGGTCGATCTCGTCGCGGTGCAGCAGCAGCTTGCGCTTGCGCCGCGGGGCGTGGTTGGTCCACGTGCCCTGCGAGTACTCGGGGATGTGCACGCCCTCGAGCCACGCCTCGCCGCCGTCGATCGAGCACCAGCCGTCCACCAGCGACGCCCGGCCGGCGCGGAGCGCCTTCACCTCGGTGCCGGTGAGCACGACCCCCGCCTCGAAGACGTCCTCGATCGTGTAGTCGTGGCGCGCCTTGCGGTTGGACGCCACCAGCGACCGTCCGGTCTGCTTGGCCATGGCCGCGTCCTCCTGGTTCTCGTGCGTGCGGGCGACGCAGCAGCCTATCCGGCGCGCCGGAGCACGCCCAGCGGATTCCGCTACAGGCCGAGCAGCGGGCGCGGGTTCACCGTGGCGCCGTTGACGTACACCTCGAAGTGCAGGTGGCACGCGGCGGACGTGCCGGTGTTACCGGAGTAGCCGAGCAGCTGCCCGCGGGACACCGCCTGCCCCGCGCCGACCACGAAGCTCGTCATGTGGTTGTAGGACGACATCAGCGAGTTCCCGTTGACGAAGCCGTGGTCCACCATCACCTGGTTGCCGACGCCGTTGCGCCACTTCGCCCACTGCACGGTGCCCTCCTTGGCCGCGTAGATCGGCGTGCCGCAGTAGGTGCGCAGGTCGATCCCGGCGTGCAGGCGGTAGTACCCGAGGATCGGGTGCAGGCGCATCCCGTACTCGCTCGTGACGTAGATCGGGTTGATGGACGTCGGGTTGCCGAACAGGGCGCCGCTGACGGACCCGCTCGGCTTCGGCGGCGCCTGGCCGGCGGCGGCGGCCCGGGCGCGCTGCTCGGCCGCGATCTGCTCGATCTGGGACCGGATCGCGGCGGCCTCCGCGTCGATCGAGTCGACCTCCGCCTGCGCCGCGGCCTTCTGGCTCTCGAGCGCCGCCTTCTTGGCGGTCTGCTCGGCGATGAGCTCCTCGACCTCCGCCTTGCGCTCGGCGGCCGCCTGCCGGGCCTGCTCGGCCTCCGCGACCTTCGCGTCCGCGTCCGCCTTGAGCTGCGTGATGCGCTCGCGCACGGCCGTGAGCCGGGCCTGGGCGTTCTCGTTGTCGGCCTTGATCGTCGCGAGCTCGTCGAGCACCTTCTCCTGCGCGCGCTGCGCGGCGGTCGCCAGGCCGTACTGCTCGGTGAACTCCTCGACGGTCTGCGCCCCCACGACCAGGTCGAGGCTCGTCAGGCCCGGGCCGCCCTGGTACGCCTGGCGCGCCATCTGCCCGATCTGGCCGCGGATCTCGGCGGCCCGGGCGGCGTCGGCGTCGATCGACGTCGCGATCGTCGACTCCTGGTCCTGCGCGTCCTGCAGCCGGGCCGCGATCAGCGCCGCCTCGCGCTCGAACCCGGCGAGCGCCGCCTCCGCGTCGGCGAGCGCCTGCTGCGCGCCCGGCAGCTGCTGCTCGACGGCCAGGAGCTCCTGCGCGGTCTGCTGGAACTGGTCGCTCAGGCCCTCGAGCGCCGCCTCGGCGTCCGCCCGCTGCTGCTCCTTGGCCTGCTGCTGCTGCTGCAGGGCGGACTTGCGGTCGTCCAGGTCGTCGCCGGACGCCGAGCCCGCCGCGGTGACGCCGACGAGCAGGGCCAGCACGGCCGAGACGGAGCCGGCGAGCAGGCGCAGGCGGCGGGGACGGGTCGGCGCGCTCATCTCAGACCTTCGTGTAGCGGCTCAGGGTCACCAGCGACGAGATCGCGGCGAGCAGGATGGCGGCGGCCACGAGGAACGGCGCGATCTGCCAGACCTCGTTGGTCGTGACGAACGGGATCCACGCGATCTGCCCGCCGAGCCAGTCGGCGACGAGGTACCGGACGCCGGCCCACAGCCCGGCCACGGACAGCGCGGCGCCGACGGTCGCGGCGATGGCGCCCTCGAGCATGAACGGCAGCTGGATGAACAGGTTCGACGCGCCGACCATCCGCATGATGCCGGTCTCCCGGCGCCGGCTCATCGCGGACAGCCGGATGGTGGTCGTGATGAGCAGCACCGCGGCGAGCAGCATGACGCCCGCGAGGCCGACGGACAGCAGCGTGGCGCTGTTGAGGACGCGGAACAGGGTGTTGTAGAGCTCGCGCTGGTCCGCGACGCGCTCGACGCCCTGGCGGCCCTGCAGCACGTCGGCGACGACCTCGAACTTCTCCGGGTCGGTCAGCTTGATCCGCAGGGACTCGTTCATGTCGTCCACGGTGGTGACCTGCGCCCAGAACTGGCCCTCGAACTGCCGCTGGAACGTCTCGAACGCCTGCTCCTTCGACTCCTCGAAGGTCTTCGCGATGTACGGCTTCACGTCGGGCGCCTCGAGGGCGTCCATGATCGCCTGCTTCTGCTCGTCGGTGACCTCGCCGCCCGCGCAGGTGGGCTCGGGCGACGTGCCCGCCGGGCAGAGGTAGACCGCGACCTCGACCTTGTCGTACCAGTCGTCCTTCATCTTGCTGATCTGCATCTGCAGCAGCGCGGCGGACCCGACGAAGGTGAGGGACACGAAGGTCACGAGGATGACCGACACGGTCATCGACAGGTTCCGGCGCAGGCCGATCCCGATCTCGGAGAGGATGAACTGCAGTCGCACGTCGCCCCCTCCCTCAGCGGTCCGAGCCGTACACGCCGCGGGACTGGTCGCGGACCAGCTCGCCGCCGGACAGCTCGATGACCCGCTTGCGCATCTGGTCCACGATCTCGTCGTCGTGGGTCGCCATGACGACGGTGGTCCCGGTGCGGTTGATCCGGTCGAGCAGGCGCATGATCCCCAGGGAGGTCGTCGGGTCGAGGTTGCCGGTGGGCTCGTCCGCGAGCAGGATCGACGGCCGGTTCACGAACGCGCGGGCGATCGCGACGCGCTGCTGCTCACCGCCGGACAGCTCGTGCGGGCGGCGCTTCTCCTTGCCGGCGAGGCCGACCATCTCGAGCACGTCCGGGACGGTCGACAGGATGTGGTGCCGCGGCTTGCCGATCACCTGCAGCGCGAACGCCACGTTCTCGAACACCGTCTTGTTGTGCAGCAGGCGGAAGTCCTGGAACACCGCGCCGATCTGCCGGCGCAGGTGCGGCACCTTCCACGACGACAGGGTCGTCATGTCCTTGCCCGCGACGAAGACCCGCCCGGCGGTCGGCCGCTCCTCGCGCAGCACCAGCCGCAGGAAGGTGGACTTCCCGGAGCCGGACGCCCCGACGAGGAACACGAACTCGCCGCGCTCGACGTCCAGGGAGATCTGGTCCAGCGCGGGGCGGGCGCCGCGCGCGTAGACCTTGGTGACGTTCTCGAATCTGATCACAGGCGAAGGCGGCCAGTGCTGGGGGACGGGAGGGGGTGGTGCTCGGACCTGGCCGCGTCGAGCGTAGGCAGCGCCTCACCGTGACCCGTCCGTGACACGCCGGGCCGGTGCCTGTGAGAACCGGCCGCACGCGGCAGCCCTGTCCGGATCGCCCGGTTTCGCCCCGGTTCCCCGCCGGGCTCCCCGGGGCGGGGCGCGCGGGGCCGCGCGCGGTGCGGGTCAGTCCTGGGCGGACCGGCGCCAGCGGATGCCGGCCTCGATGAAGCCGTCGATGTCGCCGTCGAACACGCCCGAGGTGTTGCCGACCTCGTGCTCGGTGCGCAGGTCCTTCACCATCTGGTATGGGTGCAGGACGTACGAGCGCATCTGGTCGCCCCACGACGCCTTGATGTCGCCGGCGAGCTCCTTCTTCTTCGCGTCCTCCTCGGCCTTGCGGACCAGGAGCAGGCGGGACTGGAGCACGCGCAGCGCGGCGGCGCGGTTCTGGATCTGCGACTTCTCGTTCTGCATCGACACGACGATGCCGGTCGGGATGTGCGTCATCCGGACCGCGGAGTCCGTCGTGTTGACCGACTGCCCGCCGGGGCCCGAGGAGCGGAACACGTCCACCTTGATCTCGGACTCCGGGATCTCGATGTTGTCGTCGCTCTGCTCGATGAGCGGGATGACCTCGACCGCCGCGAACGACGTCTGCCGACGGCCCTGGTTGTCGAACGGCGAGATGCGCACCAGGCGGTGCGTGCCGGCCTCCACCGACAGGTGCCCGAACGCGTAGGGCGCCTTGACCTCGAACGTCGCGGACTTCAGCCCGGCCTCCTCCGCGTACGAGGTGTCGAGCACCGTCGTCGGGTAGCCGTGCCGCTCGGCCCAGCGCAGGTACATGCGCATGAGCATCTCGGCGAAGTCCGCCGCGTCGACGCCGCCGGCGCCCGCGCGGATCGTCACGACCGCCTCGCGCTGGTCGTACTCGCCGTTGAGCAGCGTGCGGACCTCGAGCTCGCCGAGGTCCTTGCGGATCGAGACGAGCTCCGCCTCCGCCTCCGCGAGGGTGTCGGCGTCGTCCTCCTCCGCGGCCATCTCGACCAGCGTCTCGAGGTCCTCGATCCGCCCGCCGAGCTTGTCGACGCGGTCGAGCTCGGACTGCGCGGCGCTCAGCGCGCTGGTGATCTTCTGCGCGGCCTCCGGGTCGTCCCAGAGGTCGGGCGCGGAGGCCTGCTCGGAGAGGTCGGCGATCTTCGCCCGCAGGGCCGTGGGGTCGGACACCGCCTGGATCGACTGCAGGGTGCTGCGCAGGTCGCGGATCTCGGCGGGGAAGTCGGTGGCTGCCACGACGGTCCAGGCTACCGGGTGACGCGCCGCCGCACGCGCACGGGCTGCCCGCCGCCCAGCCACTACGGTGTGAGCGTGAACACCCCAGCACCCTCCGGACGCCAGCACCACCTCGCGCACGGCGCGCACCGCGCCACGATCGCCGAGGTCGGCGCGAGCGTGCGCACCTACTCCGTGGACGGGCGCGACGTCGTGCTGCCGTTCGCCGAGGACGCCCTCGCGCCGGCCTACTCGGGCGCCGTGCTCGCGCCGTGGCCGAACCGCCTCGGCGACGGGCAGTACACCTGGGACGGCACCGCGTACCAGGTCCCGGTCACCGAGCCGGACCGGGCGACCGCGCTGCACGGCCTGGTCGCGCACGTCCGCTTCGAGCGCGTGGCCGGCGACGACGCCTCGGTGACGCTGCGGCACGACCTGGTCCCGACGCCCGGGTACCCCTGGTCGCTGCGGATCGACGTCACCTACGCCCTGTCCGACGCGGGGCTGCGCGTGCACGTCGCCACCACGAACCTGTCCGGCACCGACGCCCCGTACGGCGTGGGCTTCCACCCGTGGCTCTCCCCCGGCGACGGCCCGGTCGACGCGTGCACGCTCCGCGTGGACGCCGCGTCCCAGGTGACGGTCGACGCGCGGCTGCTGCCCACCGGGACGCGTGCCCTGTCCGGCGCCGAGGACCGCCGCACGCCCCAGCCGCTCGCCGGCGTGGCGCTGGACGACGCGTTCGTCGACGTGACGCGCGACGCCGACGGCCTGTCGTGGATCGTCCTCACGGGCGCCGACGGGCGGTCCGCCGCGATGTGGATGGACGGCTCGATGGACACCTGGCAGGTGTGCACCGGCAACGGCATCCCGCTGATCGACCGGCGCGGCGTCGCGGCCGAGCCCATGAGCTGCATCGCGGACGCGTTCCGCACCGGCGAGCGGCTCGTCCGCCTGACCCCGGGCGCGACGCACGAGGTCACCTGGGGCATGACGCTGGCCTGAGCCGGCCCCCGACGCGCGAGGGCCCCGCCGGATCCCGGCGGGGCCCTCGTCGTGCGCCCGCGCGGTGGCGCGGGACGCGCGGTCCTCAGTCCTCCTGGGCGAGGACGCCCTTCGTGTACTCCCAGTGCCAGCGCTCGTACGGGCCGCTGCCGCCCTGGCGCGCCCAGTCCGGGTTGTCCCAGCCGAACACCGGCGCGTTCTCGTTCAGCCACTCCCACTGCACGCCCGACGTCTGCGAGCTGCACAGGTCGACCGCGAGCCCCCAGCCGTGGTTGCTGCGGCCGGCGGGTGCGGCGAGGAAGCCCTTCTGGGCCTTCACGGCGCGCTGCTCGGCGAGCGTGCGGTAGCCGCTGGACAGGCAGAGGTCGGTGCCGAACCGGGCGACCCACATCTCGTTCAGCTCGGCGAGCGCCTCGGCGGCGTCGGCGCGGAGCTGGGTGCCGTCCCACATGTAGCAGAGGTCGGACTGCGGGAGCTGGCCGTTCGCGCTGCCGGTGCTCGCCTCGCCGTCGCAGCCGGGCAGGATCTCGCGGTCCTCGCTGCGGCTCACGCCGACCTCGGCGCGCACGGCGGTCGCCTGCGTGGACACGAGCGACGCGGGCGGCAGCACGACGGGGGCGATCGAGGTCAGGGCCTCGACCGTGCTCGGCAGCGTGGCGTCCGCCTCGGCGTCGGTGAACGTGTCGTCGCTGCGCGCCGGCTGCTGCGCCAGCGGGACCGCGACCGTGACGGCGGCGATCGTCAGCAGGACGCCGGCGCGGGTGCCCCAGCGGGCCAGCGGGTGCCCCGCACGGGGGGCGCTGCGCGGGGCCTGCGGCGCGGCCGGGTCGGCGACGGGCCGGGACGCGGTGCGCGCGGCCTCACGGAGCTGGCGACGGGTCGGGGAGCCGGTGGCGGCGGGCTGCTCGCTGTGCGACGCCACGGGACCTCCGATGCAGGCGGGCGGACGAGGGGCACGCCCCACCCGAGCGGGCGCGCGGCTGCGCGGGACCTGCTGACCGGGAGGGCGATCACGAAACCATAACGGCGCGGGCGCCCGGGTCCAACCCCCTCCGGCCGGGAACCGTGCCGGATCATCGGCGTGTCGTGCGGAATCACCCACCGGTGCGACCCGGAGGTGTGACGAAGGTCCCCCATCCGGCGCAGTCCGGAGCGGATCAGTGCCGGATCGCGCCCCGCTGCATCGCGTCCCGCACCTCGCCGACGAGCTCCTCGAGGATGTCCTCCAGGAACACGACGCCGACCGCGCGGTCCCCGTCCTCGACCCGGGCGAGGTGCACGCCGGAGCGCTGCATCGCGGCCAGCACCTCCTCCACCTCGTCGCCCGGGGCCACGACCGCCAGGGCCCGCACCCGCCAGGTGGGCACCGGCAGGCGGCGGGACTCGTCGTCGGCGTACAGCACGTCCTTGACGTGCAGGTACCCCGTCGGGCTGCCGTCGCGCCCCAGCACCGGGAACCGGCTGTACCCGGTGCGGGCGACCAGCCGCTCCACGTCGTCCGGCGTGACGTCCGCCGGGACCGGCACGAGGTCGGCCACGGGCACCATCACGTCGGCGGCCGTGCGGTCGGAGAACTCGAGGGCGCCCGACAGCAGGCCCTGCTCGTCGGCGAGCAGCCCCTCGGCCTGCGACTGCTCGACGATGGACTGCACCTCCTCGGCGGTGAACGCCGACGCGACCTCGTCCCGGGGGTCGACCCGGAACAGCCGCAGCACGTGGTTCGCCACCCAGTTCAGCGCGAAGATCACCGGCCGGACCGCGCGCGCCAGCCACACCAGCGGCGGCCCGAACACGAGCACGGCGCGGTCCGGCCCCGACACGGCGAGGTTCTTCGGCACCATCTCGCCCAGCACCACGTGCAGGTACACGACGAGCAGGAGCGCGACGACGAAGGCGATCGGGTGCGCCAGCGCGGTGCTGACCCCGAGCGCGTGCAGCGGGTCCTCGACGAGGTGCGCGATCGCGGGCTCCGCGACCAGGCCCAGGCTGGTGGAGCACACCGTGACGCCGAGCTGGGCGCACGCGAGCATGAGCGAGACGTGCTCCATCGCCCACAGCACGGTGGTGGCCCGGCGGTCGCCGGACTGCGCGAGCGGCTCGATGGACGAGCGGCGCGCGGAGATGATCGCGAACTCGGCCGCGACGAAGAACGCGTTCCCGGCGAGCAGCGCGACCGCGAGGGCCAGGGCGAGGCCGTTGCTCACCGGTCCACCTCCTCGTCGCCGGACGCCGGTTCGACGACCACCCGCTCCACCCGGCGCCGGCTCATCGACTCCACGCGCAGGCGCACGTCGCCGGCCAGCACCTCGTCCCCCACGGCCGGCACGCGGCCGAGCGCGGCCATCACGAGGCCGCCGAGCGTCTCGTACGGGCCGTCCTCGGGGACCACCAGCCCGGTGGTCTCGGTCAGCTCGTCCGGCCGCAGCAGCCCGGACACCACCCACGCGCCGTCGGCCCGCCGGGAGGCGTTGGTGCGGCGGCGGTCGTGCTCGTCCGCCACGTCGCCCACGAGCTCCTCGACGACGTCCTCCAGCGTCACGACGCCGGACGTGCCGCCGTACTCGTCCACCACGACCGCCATCTGCAGCCCGTGCTCGCGCAGCTCGACCAGCAGCGGGCCCAGGTGCACGGTCTCCGGCACGCGCGGGGCGTCCACCATCAGCGCGGCCGCCGGCACCTCCCCGCGGCGCTCGTACGGCACGGCGATCGCCCGGCGCAGGTGCACCAGGCCGACGATGTCGTCCGAGTCGTCGCCGATGACGGGGAACCGCGAGTGCCCGGTCTCCCGGGACAGCCGCACCACCTCGGTGGCGGTGTCGTCGCGGCGCAGCACGACCACGCGCTGCCGGTCGGTCATCACGTCCACGGCCGTGAGGTCGGTGAAGTCGATCGAGTTGGTGAGCAGCACCGCCGTCGACTCGTCCAGCGTGCCGACCTGGGCCGAGCGCCGCACCAGCGCCGCGAGCTCCTGCGGCGAGCGGCCGCCCGACAGCTCCTCGCGCGGCTCGACGCCGAACCGGCGCAGCAGCGCGTTCGCCGACGAGTTGAACAGGGTGATGAGCGGCCGCAGCGCCGAGGTGAACCCGGCCTGCAGCGGCGCGACCCACCGGGCGGTGCCCAGCGGGCGGCTGATCGCGAAGTTCTTCGGCACGAGCTCCCCGAACAGCATGGAGAACCCGTTCACCAGCACGAGGGTCAGCACCACGGCGACGGCCCCGCCCGCGGCGGCGCCCAGGAACGAGCCCCGCAGCGGCTCGGCCAGCAGCCGGTTGACCGCGGGCTGCGTCGTGTAGCCGAGCAGCACCGTGGTCACCGTGATGCCCACCTGCGCGCCGGACAGCTCGGTCGACAGGCGGCGCAGGGCCTTGAGCACGCTCTGGCCCCGGCGGTCGTCGGGCCGGGTCTGCCCCTCGACGACGCCCGGGTCGAGCGTGACGAGGGAGAACTCGCTGGCCACGAAGACGGCCGTGCCCGCGGTGAGGGCGACGCCGAGCAGGACGAGCAGCCACTCGCTCAGCACGGGTCACCCCCGGGGGCTCCCGCGCCGGGGGCCGCGGGACGGGTCAGGAGACAGGAGGGGCCGGCATGGTCGTCCCCGGGCTCGTCGGCCCGGGAACGACGCCGGCAGCGACTTGAGCTGCTCATGGTGGGGTCGATCATACGAAACCTCCACACGCGCGCTCTACGCTGGGTCGATGACGTTCGCATCCCGCCCCGGCGGCGCCGCCGGCACTCCTGCGGGCCCCTCGGGCGCCGCGTCCACCACGGTGCTGGTCGTCGAGGACGAGCCCGCCATCGCGACCGCGGTCGCGCGCCGCCTGTCCGCCGAGGGCTGGCACGTCGAGACGGTCGGCGACGGGCTGCAGGCGGTCGACGCCGCGGCCCGGCTGGACCCGGACGTCGTCGTGCTCGACGTCATGCTCCCCGGCATCGACGGGCTCGAGGTCTGCCGCCGCATCCAGGCCGACCGCCCGGTCCCCGTCCTCATGCTCACGGCGCGCGACGACGAGACCGACATGCTCATCGGCCTCGGGGTCGGCGCGGACGACTACATGACCAAGCCGTTCTCGATGCGCGAGCTCGTCGCCCGCGTCAAGGCGCTGCTGCGCCGCCAGCAGCGCGCCGCCCTGGCCGCCGAGCGCGCCGCCACCGCCCCGGAGGCCGAGCCGCCCGTCGTCGTCGGCGACGTCGTCATCGACCGCGCACAGCGCCGCGTGCACCGCGCGGGCGAGGAGGTGCACCTCACGCCGACGGAGTTCGACCTGCTGCTCGCCCTCGCCGCCAGCCCGCGCACGGTGCTCACCCGCGAGCGCCTGCTGGCCGAGGTCTGGGACTGGGTGGACGCCTCCGGCACCCGCACCGTCGACTCGCACGTGAAGGCCTTGCGCAGGAAGCTCGGCTCCGACCTGATCCGGACGGTGCACGGCGTCGGCTACGCCCTGGAGCCCGCGGGAGGCGGCACCGCGTGACGACCCCGCTGCCGCCCCGGCACCAGCGCCCGGCACGCGTGGGGCGGCTGCCCGACGTGCGCCCCCTCGACCGGCTGCGCTCGATCAAGATCAAGCTCGGGGTGCTGGTCGCGGCGGCGGTGCTGGTCGCGGCGCTGCTCACGTGGATCGGCCTGAACAACGCGCTGGGCCCCACCCGCACGTTCCCCATCGTCATCGTCATCGCCCTCGTCATGACGCAGGTGCTGGCGCGCGGCATGACGTCGCCGCTGCGCGAGATGACCGCCGCCGCCCGGGCCATGGCCGCCGGCGACTACAGCCGCCGGGTGCGCGCCACCAGCCGCGACGAGGTCGGCGAGCTGGCCGTCGCCTTCAACCGGATGGCCGACGACCTGGAGCAGGCGGACACGGTCCGGCGCGAGATGGTCGCGAACGTCTCGCACGAGCTGCGCACGCCGGTCACCGCCCTGCAGGCGCAGCTGGAGAACATCGTCGACGGCGTCAGCGACCCCGACCCCGAGTCGATGCGCGCGGCGCTCGCGCAGACCCAGCGCCTGAGCCGGCTCGTGGCGACGCTGCTCGACCTGTCCCGGCTGGAGGCCGGCGCGGTGGACCTGCAGATCACCGAGGTCCCCCTGCAGCAGTTCCTGGAGGAGGCCGCCCAGGAGGGCCGGCTCGTCGGGGCCTCGAAGAACCTGACCTTCCCCGTGAGCGTGGACCCGCCCGACCTCACCGTGCCCGCGGACCGCGAGCGCCTGCACCAGGTCGTCGCCAACCTCGTGCAGAACGCGGTCCGGCACTCCCCGCACGGCGCCCCCGTCCGCCTGGAGGCGCACCGGTCCGGCGGCTGGGTGCGGCTCGACGTGGTGGACCAGGGCCCCGGCATCGCCGCCGACCAGCGCCAGCGGGTGTTCGAGCGGTTCGCCCGCGGGAACACCCCGGCGATCACCGGGCAGATCTCCACCGGCGGCACGGGGCTCGGCCTGTCGATCGTCCGCTGGGCCGTCACCCTGCACGGCGGCACGGTCGAGGTGGCCGACACGCCCAGCGGCTGCACCATGCGCGTGATGCTGCCGTCGCGCCGGCAGTCCCGGCCCGCGACCGGCGCGTTCTGACCCGGCGCCGCTCCGCCCCGCGGCGGAGGGGGCGCTGAGCAGCGGTTCCGCCTCGCGGCGGATGCTGCGCAGGGGCCCGGCCTCCTAGGGTCGGAGCATGCCTCCCGATGCGACGCAGATCGAGGTCAGCCACCTCACCAAGACGTTCGGCCCGGTCCGGGCCGTCGACGACCTGAGCTTCACCGTCCGCCCCGGCCGGGTCACCGGGTTCCTCGGCCCCAACGGCGCCGGGAAGACCACCACGCTGCGGATGCTGCTGGGCCTCGTGGCCCCCACCAGCGGCACCGCGACGATCGGCGGCCGGCGGTACGCCGACCTGGACCGCCCGCTGCGCACCGTCGGCGCGGCGCTCGAGGCCGCGGACTTCCACCCCGGCCGCACCGCCCTGGACCACCTGCGCGTGTTCGCCCCGCAGGCCGGCGTCCCGGACTCCCGCGCCGCCGAGGTCCTCGACCTCGTGGGCCTGTCCCCCGCGGCGAAGCGCCGGGTCGGGGGCTTCTCGCTCGGCATGCGGCAGCGGCTCGCGCTCGCGACGACGCTGCTCGGCGACCCGCCCGTGCTGCTGCTCGACGAGCCCGCGAACGGCCTGGACCCCGAGGGCATCCGCTGGCTGCGGGACCTGCTGCGCGCGCTCGCCGCGCAGGGCCGCACCGTCCTGGTGTCCTCGCACGTGCTGTCCGAGGTGCAGCAGACCGTCGACGACGTCGTCATCATCGCCGGCGGCCGCCTGGTGCACGCCTCGACGCTGGAGGAGCTGAGCCGCCTGGCCGCGCCGCGGGTGCGGGTCGCCTCGCCCGACGCCGCCGGCCTGGCCGCCCTGGTCGCGGCGGGCGGCTGGGCC
>JAEWGQ010000112.1 GCA_023388235.1 Actinomycetes bacterium
TGGTCGCGGCGCTCGGCGTGCTGGTGACGCGGGTGCGGGGCGAGGAGAGCGGGCTGACGGCGATCAACCGGGGGTTCGCCGTCGCCGCCGTGGCCGGGGCGGTGCTCGCCGGGGTCGCGGCGTTCGCGTACCTGCCGTCGTCGTTCGCGGCGCTGGAGGGCACCGCGCGGCTGGGCGACCACCCGGGCGACCCGCGGCTGGTGGCCGCCGGCGCGGTCGCCATCGGCGTGGTGCTCGCCGGGCTGATCCTGTGGGTCACCGGCTACTTCACGGGCACGACGTCCAAGCCGACGATCCACGTGGCGCGCACGTCCCAGACGGGCGCGGCGACGGTCGTGCTGTCCGGCATCGGCGTCGGCTTCGAGTCGGCCGTGTACACCGCGGGCATCATCGCGGCGGCGATCTGCGGGGTGTTCCTGCTGGCCGGCGGGTCGATCGCGCTGTCGCTGTTCCTGGTCGCGCTCGCCGGCTGCGGCCTGCTGACCACCGTCGGCGTGATCGTCGCGATGGACACGTTCGGCCCGGTGAGCGACAACGCGCAGGGCATCGCGGAGATGTCGGGCGACGTCACCGAGGAGGGCGCGCAGATCCTCACGGACCTCGACGCCGTCGGGAACACCACGAAGGCCGTCACGAAGGGCATCGCGATCGCGACGGCCGTGCTGGCCGCGACGGCGCTGTTCGGGTCGTACGCCGACGCGGTGGCCGGCGCGCTGGGGGACCTGGAGCTCACCCGCGTGCCCGGCGACATCGTCGTCGCGATGACGGACTACCAGGTCATCAGCCCGGTGACGCTGGTCGGGGTGATCCTCGGCGGCGCGACAGTGTTCCTGTTCTCGGGCCTGGCGATCGACGCGGTGACGCGCGCGGCGGGGGCGATCGTGTTCGAGGTGCGGCGGCAGTTCCGCGAGCACCCGGGGATCATGACCGGCCAGGTGCGCCCGGAGTACGGCAAGGTCGTCGACATCTGCACCCGCGACTCCCTGCGCGAGCTCGCCACCCCCGGGCTGCTCGCGGCGGCCGCGCCGGTCGCCGTCGGGTTCGGCCTCGGCATCGGCCCGCTCGCCGGGTTCCTGGCCGGGGCGATCGGCGCCGGGGTGCTCATGGCGGTGTTCCTGGCGAACTCCGGCGGCACGTGGGACAACGCGAAGAAGCTCGTCGAGGACGGCCGGTACGGCGGCAAGGGCTCCGCGGCGCACGCCGCCGTCGTCATCGGCGACACCGTGGGCGACCCGTTCAAGGACACCGCCGGCCCGGCCATCAACCCGCTGATCAAGGTGATGAACCTCGTCGCCCTGCTCGTGGCGCCGGCCGTCGTCGCCGTGAGCATCGGGGACGGCGCGAACCACGTGCTGCGGCTGACGATCGCGGTGCTCGCCGCGCTGGTCGCGTTCGGGGCGGTCATCGCGTCCCGGCTGCGGGCCGCCCGCGTGGACGAGGAGGCGCGTCTCGAGCGGGAGGTGCGGCTGCCGGCCGCCTGAGCGGTCCCGCCTCGACCGCCTCGCGGCCGTCGGGCAGGCTGGGGGCATGACGCTGCCACGCCCCGCCGTCCGCCGCGCCCTGCCCGTCCTGGCGGCCGGGGCGCTCGCCCTCGGCCTGACCGGCTGCTCCGGCGACGACGACACGTCCGCCGGGTTCTGCTCCCAGGCGGAGGAGGCGTTCGCGCGGGTCGACGCCACCGGCGCGCTCGGTGACGACCCGGAGGCGTTCGCCCGGGCGGTCGCCGAGCAGCGCGAGGGCTTCGAGTCGATCGAGGCGCCGCCCGAGATCGCCGACGACTGGGCCACGTTCACCGCGGTGTTCGCCCAGCTGGACGACGCGCTGCAGGACGTCGACACCACCGACCAGGAGGCCGTCGCGGCCGCCCTCGCCGAGTTCTCGGAGTCGGCGGAGGCCCAGGACCTGTCCGACGCGTCCGACCGGATCGGCACGTACCTGACCGAGAGCTGCGACGCGTGAGGCTGCACCTGGTCCGGCACGGCCAGACCGGATCCAACCTGCTGCGCGCCCTGGACACGGCGGCCCCCGGCGCACCGCTGACCGCCGAGGGCGAGCGCCAGGCCCGCGGGGTCGGCGCCGTGCTCGCCGCGGAGCCGCTCGACGCGGTGTACGCCTCGCACCTGGTCCGGGCCCGTGCCACCGCGGCCGAGGTCGCGCGGCCGCACGGGCTGGAGGTCCGCGTCCGCGAGGGGCTGCGCGAGGTGCTCGCGGGCGACCTGGAGATGCGCACCGACCAGCCGTCCGTCGAGCGCTACCTGCGCACGATGATGGCGTGGGCGGCGGGCGACCTCGACGCGGAGATGCCGGGCGGCGAGACCGGGCACGCGGCCCTGCGGCGGTTCGACGAGGTCGTCGCGGAGATCGCCGCGTCCGGCGCCGCCGTCGCCGCGGCGGTCAGCCACGGCGCGATGATCCGGCTCTGGGCGATCACCCGCGCCGCCAACCTCGACGTCCGGGCGCCCGTGGTCCAGGTGCTCGACAACACCGGGGTGGTCACGCTGGAGACCGACGGCGCCGGCGGGTGGGTCGCGACCCGGTGGCAGGACGAGGTCGTCCCGCACCCCAGCCCCGCGCCCGGGGACGGGCCCGGCGGGGAGCCGCTGCCGGTGCGCTGACGCGGCCCGCCGGTCGGACCCCCTCGGGGTGGCGCGCGGCAGGCGGACGCCGGCGCGGCGGCCCAGGGC
>JAEWGQ010000113.1 GCA_023388235.1 Actinomycetes bacterium
GCGGCGAGCAGCGCGTCGATGCCCCCCGCGCCCGCCACGGCGGCCGCGCCCCGGCGGCGCGGCAGCCCCGTGGTGACCGGCGCGGCGTCGGGCACGTCGATGGTCAGCTCGTAGCGCTCCCGGGCGAAGAACCCGGCGATCCCGCCCGTGCGCACCCGCTCGGCGCGCACGATGCGGGCCGTCGGGCCGAACTCGGCCCGCACGTGCACCATGAGCTCGGCCAGGTCGGCACCCTCAAGCAGCAATCGCGTGGGCACCGCTCACCACCCCGACGGTCTCGATGCGCACGCCGCCGCCGGTGACCTCGGCGTAGGACAGCACGGGCAGCCGCTCGAGGCCGAGCACGACGACCTTGCGCAGGGCGGGCCGCAGGGCGGGCGCGCACACGAGCACGACGGAGCGGCCGGTCGCCTCGGCGTCGGACACCGCCACGCGCAGGCGCTCCAGCATCGCCTCGAGGCGGTTCGGGTCGGTGACGACCTGCGTGCCGCTGTCCGACGGGCGCAGCGACTCCACGAGCGACTGCTCGAACACGGGGTCGAGGGTCAGCACGCGCAGCACGCCGTCCTGGACGTGCTGGGCGCACAGCGCCGGGCCGAGCGCGCCGCGGGCGGCCTCGACCAGGCCCTCGGGGTCGGTGCTGACCTTGGCGCGCAGCGTGAGCGCCTCGTAGATGCGCCCGAGGTCCCGGATCGGCACCTCCTCGGCCAGCAGGCCCTGCAGCACCCGCTGCACCTCGCCGAGCGACATCAGCCCGGGCACGAGCTCGTCCACGACGGACGGGTTGACCTGCTTCACGCCCTCGGTGAGCACGCGCACGTCCTCGCGGCCCAGGAGCCGCGGCGCGTTCGCGGTGATGATCGCGCCGAGGTGCGTGATGAGCACGGACACCCGGTCCACGACCGTGGCGCCGGCCATCTCGGCGGCGTGCCGCAGCTCGGCGGCCACCCACTTGCCCGGCAGGCCGAACACCGGCTCCACGACGGCCTGGCCCGGCAGCGCGGCGAGGTCGTCGCCGAGCGCGAGGATCCGCCCCGGGGGCACCTCGCCCCGGCCGACCTCGACGCCGGCGATCCGCACCACGTAGGTGGAGCGCGGCAGGTCCACGGAGTCCCGGGTGCGCACGGGCGGCACGACGATGCCGAGCTCCATGGCGATCTTGCGGCGCAGCCCGCGCACGCGGTGCAGCAGGTCCTGGTCCGGGCCGGTGCCGACCATGTCGACCAGGTCGGGGGCCAGCAGGATCTCCAGGGCGTGCACCCGCATCTGCTCGATCAGCGCCTCGGGGGTGTCGCTGGACGCCGGCGCGGCGGTCGCGGTGGACCGCGCGGCGACCTCGGCGGCCTCGGCCTGCCGCGCCTGGGTGGCCTTGAGCCGCTGCGCGACGACGATGAGCGTCGCGCCGACCAGCACGAACGGCAGCTTCGGCATGCCGGGCAGCAGCGCGAGGGCCAGCGCCCCCGAGCCGGCGATCATCAGGGCGGTCCGCGACTGCAGCAGCTGCTTGGACGCCGCGGTGCCCATGTCGCCCTCGGCGGTGGCGCGGGTGACCACGATGCCGGTGGACACCGACAGCAGCAGCGCGGGGATCTGCGTGACCAGGCCGTCGCCGATCGTCAGCAGGCTGAACCGCTCGAGCGCCTCCGGCATCGACAGGCCCATCTGGACCATGCCGATGACGAAGCCGCCGATGAGGTTGATGAGCGTGATGATGATGCCGGCGATCGCGTCGCCCTTGACGAACTTGGAGCCACCGTCCATGGCGCCGTAGAAGTCCGCCTCGGCGGCGACGTCGGCCCGCCGCTGCCGCGCGGTGTCCTCGTCGATCAGGCCGGAGTTCAGGTCGGCGTCGATCGCCATCTGCTTGCCGGGCATGGCGTCGAGGGTGAACCGCGCGCCGACCTCGGCCACGCGGCCGGCGCCGTTGGTGATGACGACGAACTGGATCACGACCAGGATCAGGAAGATCACCAGGCCGATGACGAGCGACCCGCCCACCACGAAGTGCCCGAACGCGTCGATGACGGCCCCGGCGAAGCCGTCGCGCAGGACCAGCCGGGTGGACGCCACGTTCAGGCCGAGCCGGAACAGCGTGAACACCAGGATCAGCGACGGGAACACGCTGAAGTCCAGGGGCCGCTGCACGTACATGCTGGTCAGCAGGATGACGAGCGAGGCCGTGATGTTCACGGCGATCAGCACGTCGAGCAGCACCGCGGGCAGCGGCACGACGAGCAGCAGCACGATGCCGACCACGCCCACCGGGACGGCGAGCTGGGAGATCTGCCGGTTCTTCATCGGTCGGTCCTCTCGGGACGGGAGGGTCGGGTCATGCTGCGGCCTTCTTCTCGTCGCGCGCCCGGCGCCGGGCGGCGGCCACGGTGGTCGGCACGTCGTCCGGGGCGACCGAGCCGCCCGGCATCGTGTGCCGGCCCATCGCGGCGCCGCGGCGCTTGAGCTGCATGACGAACGCCAGGACGCGGGCCACGGCGGTGAACAGGTAGGCGGGGATCTCCTGGTCGACGGCGCACGCGGCGTGCAGCGCGCGGGCCAGCGGGATGTCCTCCACCATCGGGACGCGGTGCTCGGCGGCCTGCGCGCGGATCTTCGCGGCCACGGCACCGGCGCCCTTGGCGACCAGGCGCGGGGCGCCGGTGCCGGGGACGTACTTCAGCGCGACGGCGACGTGCGTGGGGTTGACGACCACCACGTCCGCGTCGGCGACCGCCGCCATCATGCGGTTGCGGCTCATCGCCATCTGCTTGGACCGGATCTGGCCCTTGATGTGCGGGTCGCCCTCCGTGCGCTTGTTCTCCTCCTTGATCTCCTGCTTCGACATGCGCGTCTGCTTGCGGTTGCGGCGCATGACGACCAGCAGGTCGATCGCGGCGAGGAGCACGCCGGCGGCGATGCCCCACACGAGGAGCTGCTTCACGCCCGCCCCGGCGACGCCGAGCATGTGCGCGAGCGGGATGCGGCCGTTGCCCATGAGCTGCGGCACGAGCGCCTGGACGGCCACGTACAGCACGACCCCGACCACGGAGGTCTTGAGCAGGGTCTTCGCGCCCTCCCACCACGCCTGCGCCCCGAACAGGCGCTTCACGCCCGAGACCGGGTTGAACTGCGTGACCTGCGGCTTGAAGCGCTTGACGTGCACGCCGCCCTGGGCGACGGCCACCGCGACGACCACGCCGGCGACCACCGCGAGCAGCGGGCCGACCGTGCCGACCACGGACCACAGCCCGTCGCCGAGCAGCTGCGTGACGGTGCCCGCGTCCGGGGACGCGATGGCCTCGCGGACCGCGGCGAGCTGCTCGCCCGCCGCGTCGCCCGCGCGCCGGGCGGTGCCCGGCAGCATCACGGCGGCGGCGGCCAGGCCCACCCACGCGGTGAGGTCCTGGGACCGGGAGAGCTTCCCGTCCCGGTGGACCTCCTTCATCCGCTGGGCTGTGGCCTTCTCGGTCTTCTCCCCCGAGTCCCCGCCGCCGCTCACGACACCACCCCGAGCATCGCCTCGACGGCCCGCTCGGTCAGGTCGCCCACGACACCCGGCAGCGCCAGGTAGGCGAAGCCCGCGAACGTCATGGTCATCAAGATCTTCAGCGGGAAGCCCATGGCGAACGCGTTCAGCGCGGGCGAGACCCGGGTCAGCAGGCCCAGGCCGACGTCGGTGAGGAACAGCACGACGAGCAGCGGGCCGCCGATCTGCAGCGCGGCCAGGAACATGTCCCCCAGCCCGGAGGTCACGGCCGAGCCCATCGCCGCCAGGTCGAGGCCCGTCCCCGGCGGCACCGCGTCGAACGTGCGGGCCAGGCCGCCGATCAGCACCTGGTACGCGCCGGACACGAACAGCAGCACCAGGCAGGTCCAGTTGTAGAGCCGCGCGAACTGCGCGCCGGACGTCATGTTCTGCGGGTCGAACGCCTGCGCGAGCTGGAACCCGCCGAACAGGTCGATGAGGTTGCCCGCGGCCTGCACGGCGGCGAACACCAGGGACACCAGGAACCCGAGCGCGGCGCCGACCACGGCCTCCAGGACCAGGTCGCCGACGAACTCGCCCGTGGACGTCGTCGAGCTCAGCGCGCCCGCACCCTCCAGCCGCGGCAGCACGGCGAGCGCCAGGCCCACCGCGAGCATCGCCTTCACGGCGCCCGGGATGCCCCGGTGCGCGAACGGCGGGGCCACGACGAAGAACGCCGCGAACCGCACGCCGGCGCACATGGCGGTCTGCACCTGGTCCAGGGGGAGGGTCACGTCCACGGCGCGTCAGCCCCCGAGCAGGGCGGGGATGCGGTCGAAGAGCTGGTGCGTGAACGACACGAGCTCGGCGATCATCCAGTGCCCGCAGACCAGCAGCGCCACGGCGGCGGCGATGGCCTTGGGCACGAAGGAGAGCGTGACCTCCTGGATCTGCGTCACGGACTGCACCAGGGACACGGCGAACCCGACGACGAGCGCGGTGACGAGCACCGGCGCGGCGAGCTTCGCGGTCAGGACGAGGGCGTCCAGCCCGATGTCGAGGACGGCGGCGGTGTCCATCAGCCACCCCCGCCCGACGCGGCGCCCACGAGGGCGGTGACGATCAGGCCCCAGCCGTCGACCAGCACGAACAGCAGCAGCTTGAACGGCAGGGAGACCATGACGGGCGGCAGCATCATCATGCCCATGCTCATCAGGACCGAGGACACGACCAGGTCGATGACGAGGAACGGCACGAAGATGACGAAGCCGATGATGAACGCCGAGCGCAGCTCCGACAGCATGAACGCCGGGATGAGCGTGAGCATCGGCACCGACGCCGCGTCCTGCGGGTTCGGCTGGTCGGCCGCGCGGGTGATGAGCGCCAGGTCGGCCTCGCGGGTGTGCCCGAGCATGTACTCGCGCAGCGGGGCCGAACCGGCGTCGATCGCGGTCTGGAAGTCCATGCTGCCGTCGAGGTAGGGCTGCACCGCGGCGTGGTTCACGTCGGAGAGCACCGGCGCCATGACGAACAGGCTGAGGAACAGCGCGAGGCCGGCGATCACCTGGTTCGGCGGCACGGTGGTGAGGCCGAGCGCGTTCCGGGTGAGCGACAGCACCACGAAGATCTTGGTGAAGCCGGTCATCATCAGCAGCAGCGACGGCGCGACCGACAGCAGCGTGATGCCGATGAGCACGACGATCGAGCTGCTGGGCGTGCCGTTCACGCCGTTGATGGCGACGGACACCTCGCCCGCGCCCGGGTCCGCCGGGGCGGCCGGCGCGGCGGGGTCGGTGGGCGGCGTCGGCGCGGCGTGCGCGACGCCGGACGAGAGCACGACGAGCAGCACGCCGAGGGCGAGCACGGCCAGCAGGACCAGGGGCCAGCTGCGGCGGCGCGCCACCGGGGCGGGCTCGACGGCGAGGTCGGTGGCGGTCACCGGCGCACCGTCCGCTCGCGCAGGGCGGCGACGGCCTGCCGCCACGTGGACGGGGCCAGCACGGACCCGTGCAGCGCGCCCGCCGCGGCCGGGGCGTCGGTCCCCGTCGCGGCCAGGTGCTCCAGGCGGGCGGTGTCGACGTCCGCGACCTCCAGGCCGGCGAGACCGGGCACGCCGCCGGCGGGCTGCACCGGGATGACGGACGCGGCGGCGAGCGCGGCGGCGGCGGACGCGGCCGAGGCCGCCGTGGCGGCCGTGGCG
>JAEWGQ010000030.1 GCA_023388235.1 Actinomycetes bacterium
GCTCGGGGGCCGTGCCGGTCGCCCGCAGCACGTCGTCGAGCAGCGCGCGGGCCTCCCGCACGGCGCGCTCCGCGCGGTGGCCGCCCGGCAGCGGCGCGGTGCGCTCGACGGGCACGCCGTCGCCGAGGTCCAGCACGACGCGGGCCTCGTCCAGGTAGCAGTGCACGCCCGCCAGCACCCGGCCGGAGGTCGCGAGGGACACCGACCGCGCCCGGCGGCCGGACCGGGTGGTGGCCGCGACCCGCACCAGCCCCTCCGCCTCCAGCGCGGCGACCGCGGCGGACACCGTGCCGGGGGACAGGGCGGTCGCGGCGGCGAGCTCCACCTGGGTCAGCGCGTCGGCCCGCCGCAGCGCGTCGAGCAGCAGGGCGCGGCTGTCGCGCGGCGCGACCGGCGCGGGGTCCCGGCGGTTCACGGGCGGGCGGCGAACCGCTCGAGCAGGTCCGCGTGCCCCGACACGATGAGCAGGTCGTTCGCCGAGATCCGGGTGTCCGGCGTCGCGTACACGAAGTCGACGCCGGGGCTCTTCACGCCGATGACGGACACCCCGTACCGCTCCCGGATGCGGGACTGCCCGATGGTGAAGCCCTGCGTCTCGCGCGGCGGCTTCATCTTGACGATGGTGAACCCGTCCTCGACCTCGATGTAGTCGAGCATCTTGCCGGACACCAGGTGCGCGACGCGGGAGCCGGCGTCCGCCTCGGGCAGCACCACGTGGTGCGCGCCGATGCGCTGCAGGATGCGGGCGTGCTCGGCGCTGATCGCCTTGGCCCAGATCTGCGGGGTGCCGATGTCGACCAGGTTGCCGGTGATGAGCACCGACGCCTCCAGGTACGACCCGACGCCGACCACGGCGACGGAGAAGTCGCGCGCGCCGACCTGCTCGAGGGCCTCCGGGTTGGCGGCGTCCGCCTCCACCAGGGGGATCCGTCCCGTCCACTGCGCGACGAGGTCGGGGTCGCGCTCGACGGCGAGCACGTCCTGGCCGAGCCGGTCCAGGGTCGCGGCGATCGCGGAGCCGAACCGGCCGAGGCCGATCACCAGGATGCCGGCGTCGCGCTTCGAGGGCTTCGCGCCGTCGCGGGCGCCCGCGTCCCGGGGGCGCCCGCCGAACGCGTGCAGCCCGGTCGCCCCGGTCTTGGTCAGGTCATCCAATGATCGGCCTCTCCTCGGGCAGCCGGATGACCCGACGACGGCTGCGCAGCGCGAGGGCCGCGGCCAGCGTCATCGTGCCGGTCCGGCCGATGAACATCAGGACGGTGAGCACGTACTTGGCGGCGTCCGGCACGTGCGGGTCGGCGGACAGGCCGGTGGACAGGCCGCAGGTCGCGAACGCCGAGATCGCCTCGAACAGGACCACGTCCAGCGTGAGCCCGGTGATCGCCAGCAGCAAGAGGCACGCCACCAGGATGATCGTCGCGCTGACGAGCGACACCGCGATGGCGACCTGCAGCGCCTCGCGCGGGATCCGGCGGCCGTAGGCCTCGACGTCGCGGTCGCCGCGCGCCTCGGCGACGATCGCCAGCAGCATCACGGCGAGGGTGGTCACCTTGATGCCGCCCGCGGTGGACGCCGAGCCGCCGCCGACGAACATGAGCGCGTCGTTCAGCAGCCAGGTGCCCTCGTGCATGTCGGACACGTCGACGGTCGAGAACCCGCCCGACCGGGGCATCACCCCGGCGAACAGCGCGGCCAGCACGGTCTCGCTCGGCCCGATGCCGCCCAGGGTGCGGGGGTTGGTCCACTCGAACGCGGCGACCAGCACCGACCCGATGACGACGAGCGCGGCGCTGGTGGTGATCGTCAGCTTGGAGTGCAGGCTCCACCGGCGGGGCCGGCGCCAGGTGCGGGCGACGTTGAGGATCACCGGGAACCCCAGCGAGCCGATGAACACGCCGATGATGATGGGCAGCAGCACCCACCAGTCGGCGGCGTACGGGGCGAGGCCGTCGGTCGTCGGGATGAACCCGGCGTTGTTGAACGCCGACACCGCGTAGAACGCCCCGTGCCAGGCGGCCTCCGACCACGAGTCGCCGAGCATCCGCAGCCGGGGGATCAGCACCAGCGCGATCGCGACCTCGAGCAGCGTGGACGTGACGATGACGGTCCGCACCAGCGAGCCGACCTCGCCGAGCCGGGTGGTCTTGGTCTCCGAGCTGACGAGCAGCTTCTGCGTCAGGCCGATGCGGCGGGACACCGCGAGCCCCAGGATCGACGCCAGCGTCATCACGCCGAGGCCGCCGATCTTGATCCCGACGAGGATCGTGGTCTGCCCCGCGGTGGACCAGAACGTGCCGGTGTCCACCGTGACCAGCCCGGTGACGCACACCGCCGAGGTGGCGGTGAACAGCGCGTCCAGGAACGGCGCGCGCTCGCCGGAGGCCGTCGCCCACGGCATCGACAGCAGCGCTGTGACCACGGCGATCACCGCGGCGAACACGCCGATCGCGAGGCGGGCGGGTGACTGCCGGGCCAGGCGGTCGACGGCCTCGCGCCCGGCCCAGAGCACGCCGGGGAGTCCCCGTGCCATCCCACCTCCCGACGCTCGCCCGCACGCCGGCCCGGGCGCGCGCGGGCACCACTGTGGCACGGCCGCGCTCCGGGCGGCGGTCAGCGGCTACGGTGAGGGCATGACCAGCCGGGTGCGCGTCGTGTGGGCGCCCGAGCTCCTCGACTACGACTTCGGCGCCGGGCACCCGATGTCGCCGCTGCGCCTGGACCTCACGGTGCGGCTGGCGCGGTCGCTCGGCCTGCTGGACCTCGCGGGCGTCGAGGTGGTGGGCGCGGAGCCCGCGACCGACGTCCAGCTCGAGACCGTGCACGAGGCCGGGTACGTCGCCGCGGTGCGCCGGGCCTCCGACGGCGGCGGGGGCGACCCGGCGCGCGGCATCGGCACGGAGGACGACCCCGTGTTCCCGCGGATGCACGAGGCGGCCGCGCGGATCGTGGCGGGCAGCCGGGAGTCGGCGCTCGCGGTGTGGCACGGCGAGGCCGACCACGCGGTGAACCTCACCGGCGGCATGCACCACGCGATGCCGGGCGCCGCGTCGGGGTTCTGCGTGTACAACGACGCGGCGGTCGCGATCCGGGCGCTGCTGGCGGCCGGTGCGGAGCGGGTCGCGTACGTGGACGTCGACGCGCACCACGGCGACGGCGTGCAGCGCGCGTTCTGGGACGACCCGCGCGTGCTCACGGTGTCGGTGCACGAGAGCGGCGCGACCCTGTTCCCCGGCACCGGCTACCCGGACGAGACGGGGGGACCGGGCGCCCCGGGCTCGGCGGTGAACCTCGCGCTGCCGGCCCACACGGGCGACGCCGCGTGGCTGCGCGCCGTGGACGCCGTCGTCCCGCCGGTGCTCCGCGCGTTCGCCCCGCAGGTGCTCGTCACGCAGCACGGCTGCGACGCGCACGTCGAGGACCCGATCGCGGACCTGGACGTGTCGGTGGACGCCCTGCGGCTGGTCTCGTCGTGGCTGCACGACCTCGCGCACGAGGTGGCCGGCGGCCGGTGGCTGGCCCTGGGCGGCGGCGGGTACGCCGTGGTCGACGTGGTGCCGCGGGCCTGGACCCACCTGCTCGGGGTCGCGGCCCACCACCCGGTCGACCCCGCGACCCGGATGCCCGAGGACTGGCGGGCGCAGGTCGTCGAGCTCTACGGCCGGGAGGGCCCGCGGTCGATGTCGGACGGCGCGGGCCTGGCGTGGCGCCCCTGGTCGGACGGGTTCGACCCCGCCGACGACGTGGACCGCGCCATCCGCGCGACGCGGTCGGCGACGTTCCCGCACCTGGGCCTGGACCCGCTGCACGACTGACCCGGCCGGGCGCCGTCCCCCGCGCGGACCACCCGTCCGGGCGTCCCACGCGTCTCCCCTTTCACACCGGCCTCACCAGGCTCTAGGGTGTCAGCGCGGCGCCTGCCGCCCCCGTCCCGCGCCCCGCGCGCGAACCGAGCGAGAAGAGCGGCCATGACCAGCGAGCAACCCGGGCGCGTGCGGTTCCTCACCGTGGCCGAGGTCGCCGAGGTCATGCGGGTCTCGAAGATGACCGTCTACCGCCTGCTGCACTCCGGCGAGATGCCGGCGGTCCGCGTCGGCCGCTCGTTCCGGGTGCCGCAGGACGCGCTCGACCACTACCTCGCGACCGCCCGCCTCGACCTCGAGGCGGACGCCGACGGCGACGAGGGCCGGCGCTCCGGCCGCCTGTCGTCCTGAGCCCGCGGGGGTCCGCAGCGACTGCCCGCCCCGGCGCGTCGCGGGCGACCTCGTCCATCGCGTAAGGTAGGGAGCGGACTTTCCCGTGCGTGGGCGTTCCGCGGGGGCCGGCTGACGAGCTCGGACCGACCTCTCCGGCTGGTCGTGCCGCGCGTCGATCGACCAGAACTGGCGGACGCCCCCCGGGCGCTCGCCACCGGAAGCGAGTGAGGACCCATGGGCTCCGTCATCAAGAAGCGCCGCAAGCGCATGGCGAAGAAGAAGCACCGCAAGCTGCTGCGCAAGACGCGCCACCAGCGCCGCAACAAGAAGTGACCACCGCCGCGCGAGCGGCGTGGTGAGGAGGGCCCGGCACCCAGGTGCCGGGCCCTCCTGCGTGTGCGCCGGCCCGCCCGCGGGCCGGTCGCGACCCGCGATCCCTTGACGGACGCAGTGTGCGCTGGTTCACTTCCGGTCAGTTCTTCAACGATGAAGAGCGCCGGTGCGCGCACCGGTCTTCGGGGGGAGGTCGAGCATGGTCTCAGGAGGTCGCGGACCGGGCGACGCGGTGCTGAGCCGCAGGTCCGTGCTCCGCGGGGCGGTCGCAGGAGCCGGCGCGCTCGCCGGTGCCTGGGCGCTCAGCGGGTGCGCGAGCGGGACGCCGGCGTCGTCGGCGCAGACCCGCATCCAGCTGTGGCACCTGTTCACCGGCGGTGACGGGGGCATCTTCCAGCAGATGCTCACGGAGGTGCAGGAGGAGAACCCCGCGGTCGGCATCGACCCCGTGGTCCTCACGTGGGGCGCGCCGTACTACACGAAGCTCGTCATGGCGTCGGTCGGCGGCAGGTCGCCGGACCTGGCCGTCATGCACCTCACGCGCGTCGCGGGCTGGGTGCCCGGCGGCGTGCTCGACCCGTGGGACCTCGACCTGCTGGCCGAGCACGGCGTCACCGAGGACCTGTTCCCGCCCGCGCTGTGGGACCGGGCGGTCATCGACGGGCAGCTGTGGGCCGTGCCGCTCGACTTCCACGCGTTCGTCCTGTTCTACGACCGGGGCCTCGCGGACCAGGCCGGCCTGCTCGGGCCGGACGGGAAGCTCGTCGGCCTCGACTCGCCGGACGGGTTCGTCCAGGCCGGCCGGGCCATGGCCGACGTCACGGGCTACGCCGGCATCGGCTACGGGTACACCGGCGACGGCGCGCAGATGTCCCGGATGCTCTGGGGCCTGTACGCGCAGACCGGCTCCGAGGTCGTGCTCAACCCCGGCGAGAAGGCCCAGCTCGACCGCGACGCGCTCGTCGAGTCGGTCGCCTGGGTGCAGTCGTGGCTCGACGACACCGTGGCCATCGCGAACTCCGACTACCCGTCGGCGGTCGCGAACTTCTCCACCGGCCGCGTCGGCATGTGCTTCAACGGCAACTGGGAGCTGCAGTCGTTCCTCACCGCCGGGGTCGACGTCGACGCCCAGCCGATGCCGACCATCTACGGCACGCCCGCGACCTACGGCGACTCGCACGTGTTCGTGCTGCCGCACCAGGTCAACGTCGACCCGGACCGCCGCGAGGCGGCGTACGCGACGGTGGCGGCGATGCTCAACAAGTCCCTGCTCTGGTCCGACGGCGGCCACATCCCCGCGAACCGCGAGGTCACGTCGTCGCCCGAGTACCAGGCGAAGGTGCCGCAGTCGCACTACGCGATCGCGAGCGAGCAGGCCGTGTTCGACCCGCAGGCGTGGTTCACCGGCTCCGGCTCGGACTTCCAGGCGCGCGTCGGCGAGGCCCTGCAGGGTGCCTGGCTGGACAAGTCGTCCCCCGAGGACGCCGTCGACCGGCTGATCGCCGCGCTCGACAACGCCCTCCAGACCAAGCCGCCGGCGTGACGGAGGGATCGCAGCCATGAGCACTGTCACGACACCGTCCCAGTCGCAGGCGTCCGCCGCGCCGCCGCGCACGCCCGGCCGGCCCACCCGCTCCGGACGCAGCCGCCGCGAGGGCAGCGGCTGGCCCTTCATCCTCCCGTTCGCCTTCGTCGCCGTGCTGTTCCTCGTCGTCCCCACGCTCTGGGGCCTCGGGCTGAGCTTCACCGAGCAGTCCCTCATGGGGAACGGCGGCTGGGTCGGGTTCGACAACTACGCCGAGGCGTTCGGCGACGCGACCATGTGGTCGACGCTCGGGAACACCGTGGTGTTCACCCTCATGAGCACCATCCCGCTCGTGGTCGTCGCGCTCGCGATGGCCCTGCTCGTCTACACCGGCCTGCCGGGCCAGTGGATGTGGCGGCTCGCGTTCTTCGCGCCGTACATGCTGCCGGTCGCGGTGGTCGTGCAGATCTGGGTGTGGCTCTACCAGCCCGAGATCGGCTTCCTCAACTACTGGCTGGACCGCCTCGGCCTCGACAAGGTCGGGTGGCTCACCGACCCGAGCGTCGCCATGTGGTCGATGGCCCTGCTGACCCTGTGGTGGACCGTCGGGTTCAACTTCCTGCTCTACCTGTCGGCGCTGCAGGCCATCCCGGACCAGATGTACGAGGCCGCCGCGCTCGACGGCGCGGGCTCGTGGCGCCGGCTGTGGTCGATCACGCTGCCGCAGCTGCGGTCCACCACCGTGCTCATCACCGTGCTGCAGGTGCTGGCGTCCCTCAAGGTGTTCGACCAGATGTTCATCGCCTTCAACGGCGGCAGCGGCCCCAACGGCGTGACCCGGCCGATCCTGCAGTACATCTACGACACGGGCTTCACCGGCTACCGGATGGGCTACGCGTCCGCCATGTCCTACATCTACTTCGCGCTCATCATCGTGGTCGCCGTGGTGTTCCAGGTGCTCACCAGCGCTCGCCGGAAGGAGCAGGGCCGTGGCCGTTGACACCCTCGGCGCCCCGGGCGCGCCCGCGTCGGGGTTCCGCCGCGCCTACACCGAGCGGCGGGAGGAGAACCGCCGCACCCGCAGCCTCGTGCTCGGCCGCAGCCGGGTCGCGACCGTCCTGGCCGTCGTGCTCCTGGTGCTCATGGCGCTGACCTGGCTGCTGCCGCTGCTGTGGGCGGTGGACACCTCGTTCAAGAGCGAGGCCCAGGCGCAGTCCGTGCCGCTGCAGTGGTTCCCGGACGGCGGCTTCACGCTCGAGAACTACCGGACGGTGTTCGAGCGCGGCGAGGTGCCGCGCTGGATGGCGAACACGCTGCTGGTCGCGGGGTCGGTCACGATCCTCACCGTCGCGGTCTGCGCGCTGGCCGGCTACGGGTTCGCCCGCACCCGGTTCCGCGGCAAGAAGGTGCTGTTCGCCGCCACGATCGCGCTGATCGCGGTGCCCGGGCAGATCCTCATCGTCCCGCTGTTCCGGCAGATGGAGTGGCTGAAGGCCGTCGACACCTACCAGGGCGTGATCCTGCCGCAGCTCGTCGCGCCGGTGATGGTCTACATCTTCGCGAAGTTCTTCGCCGAGGTCCCGCAGGAGATCGAGGACGCCGCGCGGGTCGACGGGGCCGGGCACTGGCGGACCTTCTGGTCCATCGTGCTGCCGATCTCGCGGCCCATCGTGTCGGCCGTCGCGATCTTCGTGTTCATCGGCGCCTGGAACAACTTCCTGTGGCCGTTCATCGTGACGAACAACCCCGACCTCATGACGCTGCCCGTCGGGCTGTCCACCGTGAAGAACGCCTACGGCACGATCTACGCGCAGACCATGGCGTCGGCGGTCATCGCGGCGCTGCCGCTGATCCTGCTGTTCATGCTGTTCCAGCGGCAGATCGTCAAGGCGGTGGCGACCACCGGGCTCGGCGGTCGCTGACGCACCGGACGGCGTCCCGGCGTCGCACCCGCGCCCTACGCTGGGCGGACGTGCGACGCCGGGTCCGGTCCGGGTCCGGGCGCGCGGGTGAGGGAGGCTGACGTGGCCGGGAGGCGGCAGGGCGGCGTGACGATGCACGACGTCGCGGCGATCGCCGGGGTGTCCATCAAGACCGTCTCGAACGTCATCAACGGCTACCCGTACATCCGGCCGGAGACCAAGGCGCGCGTCGAGGCGGCGATCGAGCAGCTCGGCTACCGGGTGAACATCACGGCCCGGAACCTGCGCCAGGGCCGGACCGGCATGATCGGGCTCGCGGTGCCGGAGCTGAGCCTGCCGTACTTCGCGGAGCTGGCGGACTCGGTGATCCGCGCCGCCGAGCCGCACGGCGTCGTGGTGCTCATCGAGCAGACGAACGCCACCCGGGAGCGGGAGCTCGAGGTCCTCACCAGCGCGCGGCGGCACCTGACCGACGGGCTGATCTTCTCCCCGCTGGCGCTCGGCGCCGGGGACCGGGAGCGGTTCGTCGTCGACTACCCGATCGTCCTGCTGGGCGAGCGGATCTTCGACGCCCCCGCCGACCACGTGACGATGAGCAACGTCGAGGCGGCGCGCGCCGCGACCGAGCACCTGCTCGCGACCGGCCGCCGGCGCATCGCGGTGATCGGCACGCACGAGGGCGAGACCGTGGGCACCGCCGCGCT
The DNA here is from genome assembly GCA_023388235.1 of Actinomycetes bacterium. Lineage (GTDB taxonomy): Bacteria > Actinomycetota > Actinomycetes > Actinomycetales > Cellulomonadaceae > Cellulomonas. The sequence continues at coordinate 8,678 of JAEWGQ010000030.1, forward strand.
GCGCGTGCGGGGCTACCGGCAGGCGCTCGAGGCCGCCGGCGTGCCGTTCGACCCGGCGCTGCTCGCCCAGGCGGGCGCCTGGCACCGGTCGACGGGCGCCGCGGCGATGCACCGGCTGCTCGAGTCCGGCACCGCGATCGACGCGGTGTTCGCGCTGAACGACGCGCTCGCCCTCGGCGCGCTGCACGCGCTGCACTCCCGGGGCGTGGCCGTCCCGGACGACGTGGCCGTGGTCGGGTTCGACGACGTGGACGACGCCGCGTACTCCTCGCCGCCGCTGACGTCGGTGGCGCCGGGCCGGGAGCAGATCGCGCGCACCGCGGTCGAGCTGCTGCTCGCCCGGGTGGCCGGCACCGCGGCCCCCGAGCCCGTGCGGGTGACCACCGACTTCGAGGTGGTCGTCCGCGAGTCCACGGCCGGCGCCCGGGAACGCGCCGCGACCTGAGAGCCGGTTGACGCGTCCGGGACCCGGTCGGCAGGATGTCCTCTACAACGATGAAGAACCGTCAGCGAAGGAGCTGCGCCGCATGATCACCGCCACCCTGACCCTGGACCCGGCGTTCCGGGTCGGTCCGGTCCGCCGGCGCACCTTCGGGGCGTTCGTGGAGCACCTCGGCCGCTGCGTCTACACCGGCATCCACGACCCCGAGCACCCCAGCGCCGACGCCGACGGCTTCCGCGGCGACGTCATCGAGCTCACCCGCGAGCTCGGCGTCTCGTCCGTGCGCTACCCCGGCGGCAACTTCGTGTCCGGGTACCGCTGGGAGGACGGCGTCGGCCCGCGCGACCAGCGCCCCCGCCGCCTCGACCTGGCCTGGCACTCCACCGAGCCGAACCTCGTCGGCGTCGACGAGTTCATGCGCTGGACCCGCGCGTCCGGCACCGAGCCGATGATGGCCGTCAACCTCGGCACCCGCGGCGTGCAGGAGGCGCTCGACCTGCTCGAGTACTGCAACGTGCGCGGCGGCACCGCCCTGTCCGACCAGCGCCGCGCCAACGGCGCCGCCGACCCCTACGGCATCCGCATGTGGTGCCTCGGCAACGAGATGGACGGCCCCTGGCAGATCGGCCACAAGACCGCGCACGAGTACGGCCGGATCGCCGCCGAGGCGGCCCGCGCCATGCGCATGGTCGACCCCGACCTCACGCTCGTGGCGTGCGGGTCCTCCGGCGTCGGGATGCCGACGTTCGGGCAGTGGGAGCAGACCGTGCTGTCCGAGACCTACGAGCACGTCGACCTGATCTCCGCCCACGCGTACTACGCGGAGGAGGACGGCGACCTCGGCTCGTTCCTGGCCTCCGCGGTCGACATGGACCACTTCATCGACTCGGTCGCCGCGGTGGCCGACGGCGTGCGGGCCCACAAGAAGCTCGCGAAGCGGATCCACATCTCGTTCGACGAGTGGAACGTCTGGTACCAGAAGCGCGCCGAGTCCGTGCCGCCGTCGGGCGACGACTGGCCCGTCGCGCCGGTGCTGCTCGAGGACAAGTACAACGTCGCCGACGCCGTCGTCGTGGGCAACCTGCTCATCTCGCTGCTGCGGCACACCGACCGGGTGCACTCCGCGTCGCTCGCGCAGCTGGTCAACGTCATCGCGCCGATCATGACCGAGCCCGGCGGCCGCATCTGGAAGCAGACGACGTTCCACCCGTTCGCGCAGGCCTCGCGCTACGCCACCGGCGACGTGCTGCGCGTCGCCATCGAGGCGCCGACCTACGAGACCGCGAAGTTCGGCGACGCCCCGCTGGTCGACGCCGTCGCCACCCGCGACCCCGAGACCGGCGCCGTCGCGCTGTTCGCCGTCAACCGCTCGACCACCGAGACCGTGACGCTCGAGGTCGACACCCGGTCCATCCCCGGCCTGCGCGTGGTCGGCGCGACCAGCCTGTCGAACCCCGACCACACCTGGGTCGCGACCGCCGACGACGACACCGCCGTGCTGCCGCGCGACAACGACACCGCCACGATCGACGGCGGACGGCTCACCGTGCAGGTGCCGCCGGTGTCGTGGAACGTGGTGCGGCTCGGGGCCTGAGCCCCGGCTGGTACGGGCGCGGGGCGCGGGGCCTGGTGGGGTCCCGCGCCTCGCGCCGCGTCGTGCAGGGGTCGGCCGCGGGTGGGCCCGCGGCGCTCGGCCTCGGGGGCGCGACCTGCGGGGTGCGACCGCGCGTGGGCACGGCGGCCCGGGCGGGTGCCTACAGCGCCTGGTGCAGCACCAGGTCGTGGTGGCGCTGCTCGCCCACCTGGAACGTCCGCTCGCCGACCACCACGAACCCGGACCGCCGGTAGAACGCCTGCGCCCGCAGGTTCTCGCCGTTGACGCCCAGCCAGACCCCGGCCGCCCCGCGCGCCCGCGCGGCGTCCAGGCTGGCGGCCATCAGGGCGCCCGCGACGCCCCCGCCGTGCCGGCCGGGCAGCACGTAGCACTTGCTCAGCTCGACCGTCGGCCGCAGCGGGACCACGGCGGCGACCTCCGGCGCGTACGGCTCGCCCGCGACCAGCAGCGTGTAGCCCACCAGGGCGCCGTCGTCGTCCGCGACCAGCACGTCCCGGCCCGGGTCGGCGAGGTGCGCCGCGAAGTGCGCGGGCGTGAGGTGCGCCGCGATGAACGCGGCGTGGTCGGCGGGCGTCGAGGACGGCGGGCACGCGAGCGGGAACGTCTCCGCGGCCAGCGCCGCGACGGCCCCGGCCTCCGACGAGGCGGCGGGCCGGACCACGACAGCGCGGGCGTCCGCGGTCACCGGCCGCCCCAGCGCGCCCGGATCGCGCGGCGCGCCGTGCGGACCACCAGGCCGAGCACCCACGCGGACCCCGCCACCGTCGCCGCGTCCACGCCGCGGCGGGTCGCGTTGCGCCGCCCGCGGAACTCCCGGACCGGCCACCCCACCTCGGCCGCGTGCCGCCGCAGCCGCGCCTCGGGGTTGATCGCGCAGGGGAAGCCCACCTCGGACAGGATCGGCACGTCGTTCGTCGAGTCGCCGTACGCGAACGAGCGGCTCAGGTCGAGGCCCTCCCGCTCGGCGAGCGCGCGCACCGCCGACGCCTTGGCCTTGCCGTGCAGCAGGTCCCCGACCAGGCGCCCGGTGTAGAAGCCGTCCCGGTGCTCCGCGACCGTGCCGAGCGCACCTGTGGCGCCCAGCCGTCGCGCGATGATCTCCGCGATCTCGACCGGCGTGGCCGTCACCAGCCACACCTCGTGGCCCGCGCGCAGGTGCTGGTCGAGCAGCCGCTGCGTGCCCGGGAAGATCCGCAGGGACAGCACCTCGTCGTAGATGTCCTCCGCGATCGCCACGACCTCCGCGACCGACCGGCCCTGCATGATCTCCAGGGCGCGCTGGCGCACCTCGTCGATCTGCTGCCGGTTCTCCCCGAACGTCAGGTACCGCGCCTGGTGCACCGCGAACCGGACGATGTCGCCGCTGCGGAAGAACCCGCGCCGGTACAGGCCGACCGCCAGGTGGAACGAGCTCGCACCGCGGATGATCGTGTTGTCCACGTCGAAGAAGGCGGCCACCCGGCCCGGCTGCACGGCGGCGCCGGTGGCGGGCTCGGTGGGCTCGGGCACCCGGCCACTGTAGTCAGATGCCTACGCTCGTGCCGTGCCGACCACCGAGCCCGCCCCCGCCCGCGCCGTGCTGTACGCCCGCCGCGGCTGCCACCTCTGCGACGAGGCCCGCACCGTCGTGGCCGCCGTCGCCGCCGAGCGCGGGGCCGCGTGGCGCGAGGTGGACGTCGACGACGCGGGCCTCGCGGACCGCTACGGCGAGCTCGTCCCGGTCGTCGAGGTCGACGGCGTGCGGGTCGGTTACTGGCAGATCGACGCCGACCGCGTGCGCGACGCCCTCGCAGCCCCGCCGACCGCCTAACCTGGGGGGGTGCGACCCCTGCCGCCGACGACCGTCGCCCGCCTGCCCGGATACCTGCGCTCCCTGGGCGGCCTCGCGTCCGAGGGAGTGACGACGACGTCCTCCGACCAGCTCGCCGAGCTCGTCGGCGCCTCCCCGGCCCAGCTGCGCAAGGACCTGTCCTACCTCGGCGCCGGCGGCCGCCGCGGCGTCGGGTACGAGGTCGAGCACCTCCGCCGGCAGATCGCGCAGGCCCTCGGCATGGCGGAGGAGCGCCAGGTCGTCATCGTCGGCATCGGCAACCTCGGGCACGCGCTCGCCACGTACTCCGGGTTCGGCGACCGCGGGTTCGTGCTCGTCGGCCTCTTCGACACCCACCGCGACCTCGTCGGCACCACCGTCGGCGGGCACGTCGTCCAGCACGTCGACCACCTCGAGCGCGTCATCGAGGAGACCGAGGCCAGCATCGCCGTCGTCGCCACCCCCGGCTCCGCCGCGCAGGCCACCACCGACCGGCTCGTCGCCGCCGGCATCACCGGGATCCTCAACTTCGCGCCGCGCACCGTGCGGGTGCCCGACGG
>JAEWGQ010000067.1 GCA_023388235.1 Actinomycetes bacterium
GTGCCGCCCGCACCCGAGCCCGCGGCCACCCGCGCGCCGCAGGAGCAGCCGACGCCCCGGGACCCCGAGCCGGTCCCGCTGACCTCCCCGGTCGCGACGGCGCAGCCGGCCACCGCCCCCTACGCCCCCGCGGCGAAGGCGGCGCGCGAGGCGGAGCAGGAGCTGCCCGAGGTCGCGGACGAGACCCAGCGCCTGCGCGGCCCGGCCGCCCGGGTGGTCACCAACATGGAGGCCAGCCTGGAGGTGCCCACCGCGACGTCGGTGCGCGCGATCCCGGCGAAGCTGCTGGTGGACAACCGCATCGTCATCAACAACCACCTGGCCCGCGGCCGGGGCGGCAAGGTGTCCTTCACGCACCTCATCGGCTTCGCGCTGGTCGAGGCGCTGGGCGAGATGCCCGCGATGAACAGCGCCTACACCCTCGTCGACGGCAAGCCGGGCGTCCTGACCCCCGCGCACGTCAACCTCGGGCTCGCGATCGACCTGGCGAAGCCGGACGGCACCCGCCAGCTCCTCGTCCCGAGCATCAAGCACGCCGAGACGCTGGACTTCGCGCAGTTCTGGAACGCGTACGAGGACGTCGTGCGGCGCGCCCGCGGCGGCAAGCTCGGCGTGGACGACTTCGCGGGCACCACGATCTCGCTGACGAACCCCGGCACCATCGGCACGGTGCACTCCGTGCCGCGGCTCATGCAGGGGCAGGGCACGATCATCGGCGTCGGCGCCATGGACTACCCCGCGGAGTTCCAGGGCACGTCGGACGAGCAGCTCAACCGCATGGGCGTGTCGAAGGTGCTGACGGTGACGTCGACCTACGACCACCGGATCATCCAGGGCGCGCAGTCCGGCGACTTCCTGCGCATCCTGCACCGCAAGCTGCTCGGCGAGGACGGCTTCTACGACCGGGTGTTCGCGTCGCTGCGCGTGCCCTACGAGCCGATCCGCTGGGTCAAGGAGGCCGCCGACCCCGACGCCGAGGCCATCAAGCCCGCGCGGATCGCCGAGCTCATCCACGCCTACCGGTCGCGCGGCCACCTCATGGCCGACACCGACCCGCTGGCGTACCGGCTGCGCAAGCACCCGGACCTCGACGTGCAGACGCACGGGCTGTCGCTGTGGGACCTGGACCGCACGTTCCCGACCGGCGGGTTCACCGGCCGGCCGCGCGCGACGCTCCGCCAGGTGCTCGGGCTGCTGCGGGACTCGTACTGCCGCACCACCGGCTTCGAGTACATGCACCTGCAGGACCCGCGCCAGCGCCGCTGGCTGCAGGAGCGGCTGGAGGCCGGCTACGCCCCCACCCCGCGCGAGGACCAGCTGCGCATCCTGCGCCGGCTGAACGCGGCCGAGGCGTTCGAGACGTTCCTGCAGACGAAGTACGTCGGGCAGAAGCGGTTCTCGCTGGAGGGCGGCGAGTCCGTCATCCCGCTGCTCGACGCGATCCTGTCGCGCGCCGCCGAGGGGGGGCTGGACGAGGTCGCCATCGGCATGGCGCACCGCGGCCGGCTGAACGTGCTCGCGAACATCGCCGGCAAGTCCTACGGCCAGATCTTCAGCGAGTTCGAGGGCAACCAGGACCCGAAGTCCGTCCAGGGCTCCGGCGACGTGAAGTACCACCTCGGCACCGAGGGCGTGTTCCAGGCCGAGTCCGGGGCGTCGACCCGGGTGTACCTCGCCGCGAACCCGTCGCACCTCGAGGCCGTGGACCCGGTGCTCGAGGGCATCGTCCGGGCCAAGCAGGACCGGATCGACCTCGGCGGCGACGGGTTCTCCGTGCTGCCGATCCTCATCCACGGCGACGCGGCGTTCGCGGGCCAGGGCGTGGTGTTCGAGACGCTGAACCTCGCCCAGCTGCGCGGCTACCGCACCGGCGGCACGATCCACGTCGTCATCAACAACCAGGTCGGCTTCACCACCGGGCCGTCCTCGTCCCGGTCCTCCCAGTACGCCACCGACGTCGCGAAGGGCCTGCAGGTCCCGATCTTCCACGTCAACGGCGACGACCCGGAGGCGTGCGTGCGGGTGGCGGAGCTCGCGTTCGAGTACCGCGAGCAGTTCGACCGCGACGTCATCATCGACATGGTCTGCTACCGCCGCCGCGGCCACAACGAGGGCGACGACCCGTCGATGACGCAGCCGCTGATGTACAACCTGATCGAGGCCAAGCGCTCGGTCCGCAAGCTGTACACCGAGGCGCTCGTGTCCCGCGGGGACATCACGCTGGAGGAGGCCGAGCACGCGCTGCGCGACTACCAGGCGCAGCTCGAGCGGGTGTTCGCCGAGACCCGCGAGGAGGGCTGGACGCCGCCGTCGCCGGACGCGGAGCCCGTCGCCGGCCTGGAGCGCCCGGAGTCCCAGCGCGAGGACGCCGGCGTCATCATCGGCTGGCAGACGGCGGTCCCCGCCAAGGTGCTGGAGCGGATCGGCGCGGCGCACGTCCGGGCGCCCGAGGGCTTCACGGTGCACCCGAAGCTGGCGCAGCTGCTCGCCCGCCGCGAGCAGATGTCCCGCGAGGGCGGCATCGACTGGGGCTTCGGCGAGATCCTCGCGTTCGGGTCGCTGCTCATCGAGGGCACCCCCGTGCGCCTGGCCGGGCAGGACTCGCGCCGCGGGACGTTCGTGCAGCGGCACGCCGTGCTGCACGACCGGGAGACCGGCGCCGAGTGGACGCCGCTGCTGTACCTGTCGGCCGACCAGGCGAAGTTCTGGGTCTACGACTCGTCGCTGTCCGAGTACGCGGCCCTCGGCTTCGAGTACGGCTACTCCGTCGAGCGGCCCGACGCGCTGGTGCTGTGGGAGGCGCAGTTCGGCGACTTCGTCAACGGCGCGCAGACGATCATCGACGAGTTCATGTCGTCCGCCGAGCAGAAGTGGGGCCAGCACTCGTCCGTCGTGCTGCTGCTCCCCCACGGCTACGAGGGCCAGGGGCCGGACCACTCGTCCGCGCGGATCGAGCGGTTCCTGCAGCTGTGCGCCGAGGGCAACATGACGGTCGCGCAGCCGACGACGCCCGCGTCGTACTTCCACCTGCTCCGGCACCAGGCGTACACCCGCCCGCGGCGCCCGCTCGTGGTGTTCACGCCCAAGTCGATGCTGCGGCTCAAGGCCGGCGCCTCGCGGGTGGAGGAGTTCACGTCCGGCACGTTCCGGCCCGTCATCGGCGACGACGTCGCGGCGGCCGGCGCCGGCCGGGTGGACCGGGTGCTGCTCTGCTCGGGCAAGGTCTACTGGGACCTGGTGGCGCAGCGCGAGAAGCTCGGCGACGACCGGACCGCGATCGTGCGGCTGGAGCAGCTCTACCCGCTCGACCACGAGGGCATCCGCGCGGCGCTCGCGCCCTTCGACGGGGCCGAGCTGGTCTGGGTGCAGGACGAGCCCCGCAACCAGGGGCCGTGGGGCTTCATGTCGCTGACGCTGCCGCAGCTCGTCGGGGCCCCGGTGCGGGCGGTCTCCCGGCCCGCGTCGGCGTCCACGGCGGCCGGCTCGGCGAAGGTGCACCAGGCCGAGCAGGCGGACCTGCTGCGGGCGGCGTTCGAGCGCTGACGGGCAGCGCCCCCGGCGGGCGCGCGGACGGACGGGGCGACGGCGGTCAGGCGACCGACGTCGCCTCGTCCGTGCAGGCGAACTGGCGGCGGTACGCCTGCGGGCTGGTCCCGAGCACGCGCCCGAAGTGGTGGCGCAGCAGCGCGGCGCTGCCGAACCCGCTGAGCCGGGCGACCTCGTCGACCGGGGCGCCGGTGCGCTCCAGCAGCTCCTGCGCGCGCACCAGCCGCTGCCGGGTGACCCACGCCGCCGGCGTGGTGCCGGTCTCCGCGCGGAACCGGCGGGCGAACGTGCGCTCGGACATCAGCGCCCGCGCCGCCAGGTCGGGGACGGTGAGCTCCTCGTCCAGGTGCTCCGCCATCCACGCGAGCAGCGGGGCCAGGGTGTCGGCGTCGCACGGCAGCGGGGTCTCGACGTACTGCGCCTGGCCCCCGTCGCGGTGCGGCG
>JAEWGQ010000101.1 GCA_023388235.1 Actinomycetes bacterium
GGCCGACGAGGGCCTGTCCGGGCTGGCGCTGTCCGTGTGCGTGGCGGCGGTCGTCGCGCTGCCGTTCGGCATCGGGCACGTCGGGGACGTCCGGCCGGCGCAGTGGGGCGTGCTCGCGGCGTCCGCCGTGATCGGCGTGGTCATCCCGTACTCGGTGGACACGCTCGCGGGGCGGCTGACGTCGGCCCGGGTCGTGGGCACCCTGTTCAGCATCGACCCGGCGATGGGCGCGCTCGTCGCGCTCGTGGTGCTCGGGCAGGCCGTCTCCCCCGCCGCGATCGCCGGCATCGTGGTGGTGTCCGTGTCGGGCGCGCTGCTCGTCGCGATCTCCGGCCCCCGCCCCACGGACCCGCCCCCGCCCCCCGCGGCCTGACACCCCCGGGCCGCGCGCCCCGACCCTCCACCCCGACACCGTCCCGTGACTGGAGGGTTCTGCCCGACACGCCCGGCGTGTCCCGGCAGAACCCTCCCCTCACGACCGCGGTCGGACGGCGCAGCCCCGGGCACCCGGTCGGAGACTCCCACGGGGAGGGTGCGCACCCCGTCCAAGACCCTCGCGGGGAAGGTGCGCGCACGGTCCACCTCCCGGGTGCGGCGCGTGCCTCGGCACCCCGCGCCGCCCGGTGAGTGGAGGGTTCTGCCCGACACGCCCGGCGTGTCCCGGCAGAACCCTCCCCTCACGACCGCGGGTCGGCGGCGCTACTCCCGCGCACCCGGTCGGAGGCTCCCACGGGGAGGGTGCGCACCCCGTCGAAGACCCTCGCGGGGAAGGTGCGCGCACGGTCCACCTCCCGGGTGCGGCGCCTGCCTCGGCACCCCGCGCCGCACCGTGAGTGGAGGGTTCTGCCCAACACCCCCGGCGTGTCCCGGCAGAACCCTCCCCTCACGACCGCGGGCCGGCGGCGCTACTCTCGCGCACGCGGTCGGAGGCTCCCACGGGACATCCCGCTCACGGTCGGAGACTCCCAAGGCACACCCGCTCACGGTCGGAGGCTCCCACGGGACATCACGCTCACGGTCGGAGACTCCGACGGGACATCTGCTCGCGGTCGGAGACTCGCACGGGGAGAGGGCGCGCCACGGTCGGAGGCTCCCAGCGGGCGTGCGGGGACGGGCGGCGGGTCAGGGGAGGGTGACGAGCTCCGCGGTGGCGACGCGGAAGCCCTCGCCCGTCTCGTCCACCACGCAGGACATGCCGTTCGTCGCCGACGAGCACGTGTAGGGGCCGACCGTCTGGGTCAGCCCGTAGTCGAGGACCGGCACGTCCGCGGACGCCACGGCCGGCCCGGGCCCGTCGACGCACGGGGTGGTCACGCCGTCGGAGGTGTTGAGCACGATCACGTGCCCGGTGGTGCCCGTGCAGCCCTCGACGGCCGGCGGCGGGAACGTGGTGCGGGCGATCGAGCAGGTCACGCCGTCGGGCGACATGGTGCACGAGATGTTCCCGGTCGGGGACGCGAAGGTCTGCGCGGCGTCGGAGGTGCTGCCCCCGGAGCCCGCGGTGGCGCCCGTCCCGGCGGTCGCCGACGTCGACGCGGCGGGCTGCGGTCCGCCCCCGTCGCGGCCGCCGAGCACGACGACCGCCGCGACCAGCAGGCCCAGCACGAGGACGACGTCCACGGCGATGAAGATCTTCATCCCGCGGCTCAGGTTCGCCGGCGCTGCCATGGTGTCCCTCCCGGGTCAGTCGAAGACGGGGCCCTTGACGCGGGTGCGCTTGAGCTCGTAGAAGCCCGGGACGCTCGTGACCAGCACGAACCCGTCCCAGAGCCGCCCGGCGTCCTCACCCCGGGGGGCGGGCGTCATCACGGGACCGAAGAACGCGGTGCCGTTGACAGCCACGACGGGGGTGCCGACCTCGTCGCCCACCAGGGCGATCGCCTCGGCGTGCGACGCCCGCAGCTGCTCGTCGAACTCGTCGGTGTCGGCGTACGCCGCCAGGGACGCCGGCAGGCCGGCCTCGTCCAGGGACTCCCGGATGATCGCCGCGGTGTCGGTGCGCCCGCCCGGGTGCCGCCGCGTGCCGAGGGCGTCGTACAGGGGCTTGAGGTGCTCGGCGCCGTAGAGCTCCTGGGCGGCGGTGAGCACCCGCACGGCGGCCCACGAGTCGTCCACGAGGGCGCGGTACTCGGCGGGCAGGTCGCGCCCCTCGTTCAGCACCGACAGGCTCATCACGTGCCAGCGGACGTCCACGTCGCGCACCCGCTGCACCTCGTCCATCCACCGCGAGGTCATCCACGCCCAGGGGCAGGCGGGGTCGAACCAGAAGTCCGCGGTGTCGCGGGCGGTGCGCGGCGGGATCTCGGTCACGGAGGTGCTCCTCACGAGCGGTCGGTGCGGTCGGTGCGGGTCGGTGCGGGTCGGTGCTGGCGGCGTGCGCGTGCGGCCGACCCTGCCCGGACGACCGCCGCCAGCCATCATGCCCCGACACCCCCGGGCCCTGTCACGCCGGCCGGGCCGCCGCCCGCACCCGCGCCCGGGCCCCGAGGGCGACGCACGGCGCGGCCGGTTGGTGGGATGATGCGGCGAGCCGCTGACCGAACCCCACGAGGAGACCTGCGCGTGCCCGCTGAGAACCTGACCCGCGACGAGGCCCGCACCCGGGCCGCCCTGGTCGACGTCCAGTCGTACGACGTGACGCTCGACCTGACGACGGGGCCGGCGACCTTCCGGTCGGCCACGACCGTGCGCTTCACCAGCCGCGAGGCGGGCGCGAGCACGTTCCTGGACCTGATCGCCCCGGCCGTGCACCGCGTGGTGCTCAACGGCGCCGAGCTGGACCCGGCCGACGTCGTCGCCGACTCCCGCATCCGCCTCGACGGGCTGGCGGAGGTCAACGAGGTCGTGGTCGAGGCCGACTGCGCCTACATGAACACGGGCGAGGGCCTGCACCGGTTCGTCGACCCGGTGGACGACGAGGTGTACCTGTACTCGCAGTTCGAGGTCGCCGACTCCCGCCGCGTGTTCGCGGTGTTCGAGCAGCCCGACCTGAAGGCGACGTTCGCGTTCACCGTGACCGCCCCGGCGCACTGGGTGGTCGTGTCGAACTCCCCCGAGGCCGCCGCCCCCGTGCCCGTCGAGGGCGGGACGAACCGCAACGGCGGGGCGGACCACGGCACCGCGACCTGGACGTTCGAGCCCACCCCGCGCATCTCGTCGTACATCACGGCGGTCGTCGCCGGCCCGTACCACCACGAGCACGGCGAGCTCACCAGCAGCGACGGCCGGACGATCCCGCTCGGCGTGTACTGCCGCGGCTCGCTGGCCCAGCACCTCGACACCGAGAACATCCTCGACATCACGCGCGCGGGCTTCGCGTTCTACGAGCAGCAGTTCGACGTGCCGTACCCGTTCGCGAAGTACGACCAGCTGTTCGTCCCGGAGTTCAACGCGGGCGCGATGGAGAACGCCGGCGCGGTGACGTTCCTCGAGTCGTACGTGTTCCGGTCCAAGGTGCCGGAGGCCACGGTCGAGCGGCGCGCGGTGACGATCCTGCACGAGCTGGCGCACATGTGGTTCGGCGACCTCGTCACCATGCGCTGGTGGGACGACCTGTGGCTGAACGAGTCATTCGCCGAGTACGCCTCGACCCTCGCGACCGCCGAGGCCACCCGCTGGACCTCCGCCTGGACGACGTTCTCGTCGCTGGAGAAGGGCTGGGCGTACCGCCAGGACCAGCTGCCGTCGACGCACCCGATCGCCGCGGACATCCGCGACCTCGAGGACGTCGAGGTGAACTTCGACGGCATCACCTACGCCAAGGGCGCGAGCGTCCTCAAGCAGCTCGTGGCCTGGGTGGGCCAGGAGCAGTTCTTCGCCGGCGTCCGCCAGTACTTCGCGAAGCACGCGTGGGGCAACACCGAGCTGCGCGACCTGCTGACCGAGCTCGAGGCCACCTCCGGCCGCGACCTGTCCGCGTGGTCCGGCCTGTGGCTGGAGCAGTCCGGCGTCACGCTGCTGCGCCCGGAGATCACCTCCGAGGTCGGCGCGGACGGCGTCGAGCGGATCACGGCGCTCGCCGTGCGCCAGGAGGTCCCGGCCACGCACCCCGTGCAGCGGCCGCACCGCCTGGTGGTCGGCGGCTACGACGTCGTCGGGGACCGCCTGGAGCGGGTGCAGCGCGTCGAGCTCGACGTCGACGGCGAGCGCACCGAGGTCCCGCAGCTCGTGGGCGAGAAGCGCCCCGACCTGCTGCTGCTGAACGACGACGACCTCGCGTACGCCAAGGTGCGCCTGGACGAGCGCTCGCTCGCCGCGGCCATCGCGCACCTCGGCGGCTTCACGCAGTCCCTGCCGCGGACCCTCGTGTGGGCGGCCGTCTGGGACGCGACCCGTGACGGCGAGACCCCGGCCCGCGACTACGTGGACCTGGTGCTGGGGAACATCGCGCACGAGACGGACTCGACCGTCGTGCTGGTGCTGCTGCGCCAGCTGCACACGGCGCTGGACCTGTACGTCGCCGCCGAGCACCGCAGCGCGACCGAGGTGGCCGCCGCGGACCGGTTGTGGACGCTCGCCACCGACGCGCCGGCCGGCTCGGACACCCAGCTGCAGCTCGTGAAGGCGTTCGCCCTGCGCGCCTCGACGCCGGAGCAGCTCGACGCCGTCGCGGCGCTGCTGGACGGCGGCACCCGGCTGGACGGGCTGTCGATCGACACCGACCTGCGCTGGGAGCTGCTCGCCTCGCTGGTGACCGGCGGCCGCGCGGGCGAGGCGGAGATCGACGCGCAGCTCGAGGCCGATCCGACCGCGACCGGCCAGCGCGCCGCCGCGGCCGCACGCGCGGCGCTCCCGACGGCGGAGGCCAAGGCGGCCGCCTGGTCCGCGGTCGTCGACTCCGACGCCCTGCCGAACGCGCTGCAGGCCGCGACGATCGGCGGTTTCGGCCGCGTGCACGACCGGTCGCTGCTGCGCCCGTTCGTGGCGCCGTACTTCGAGGTCCTGGAGAAGGTCTGGGCCGAGAAGACGAACGAGATGGCGCAGAACATCGTCACCGGGCTGTACCCGACGGAGCTCGCGGACGACGCCGAGGCCGATGTCGCCGGCGCGACGGACGCGTGGCTCGCCGCGCACCCCGACGCCGCCCCGGCGCTGCGCCGGCTGGTGGTCGAGGCGCGCGACGGCGTGCGCCGCACCCTCGCCGCCCAGGAGGCCGACCGGCACTACCACGAGGGCTGACGTCGACGAGCGGAGCGCCCGGACCCCCGCACGGGGTCCGGGCGCGCCGTCGTCCCGGGCCGGGGCTCAGCCCTCGGCGAGCACGGCCGCCAGCGAGCGCAGCCGCGCCGTGCGGAACAGGTCGTCCAGCAGCACCAGCCGCCCCGCGCCGTCGGCGAGCGGGACCCGCCAGTTCGGGTACTCCTGGTCGGTGCCCGGCTGGTTCTGGGCGCGGCGCTCCCCCACGGCGTCCGCGAGCGACACCCCGACCAGGACGCTCGGCGTGCGCAGCACGTACCGGTGCAGGGCCTCCACGACCTCGCGCTCGGACGGGTCGTCGCCGACGAGCCCGCGGTCCCGCAGCGCCGACAGCATCGCCTCCCGCTCGGCGCGCGCGGCCCGGCGCACCTGCTCGACGGGCTCCGTCAGCAGCCCGAGGCGCTCGCGCAGGGCGACGTGCTCCTCCGCGAGGTACCCGGCGGTCGGCGGCAGGTCGTGCGTCGTGACCGACGACAGGGCGAGCCGGCGGTACGCCTCGGGCGGCAGCGGCCGGCCCTCGCCGTCCTTCTCGAACCAGAGGATCGACGTGCCGAGCACGCCGCGCTCCGACAGGTAGTCGCGCACCCACGGCTCGACGTTGCCCAGGTCCTCGCCGATGACGACGGCGCCCGCGCGGTGCGCCTCGAGCGCCAGGATGCCGATCATCGCGTCGTGGTCGTAGCGCACGTACGTGGCGTCGGCGGGGCTGTTGCCCTGCGGGATCCACCACAGCCGGAACAGGCCGATGATGTGGTCGATCCGCACGGCGCCCGCGTGCCGCAGGACGGTCCGCAGCATGTCCCGGTACGGGCGGTACGCCACGCGCGCGAGCTCCTCCGGGTGCCACGGCGGCTGCGACCAGTCCTGGCCCTGCTGGTTGTACATGTCCGGCGGGGCGCCGACCGACGCCCCGCGGGCGAGCACGCCGCCGAGCGCCCACACGTCCGCGCCGGCGGGGTGCACGCCCACGGCCAGGTCGTGCATCACGCCGAGGGACATGCCGGCCTCGTGCGCCGTGCGCTGCACGGTCGCGAGCTGCTGGTCCGCGAGCCACTGCAGCCAGCAGAAGAACTCCACCCGGTCCGCGAGCTCGGTGCGCGCGCGCAGGGCGCCCGGGGCGGCGGGGTCGCGCAGGTCCGCGGGCCACGGACCCGCGCCGTGCCGCTCGACCAGGGCGCACCACAGGGCGAAGTCCTCCAGCCCGCGGCCCTCGCGGCGCCGGAAGTCCTCGAACGCCGACTGCCGGGCGGCGGACCGCGGCACCGCGAACACGACGTCGAGCGCGGCCTTCTTCGCGGCCCACACGACGTCGCGGTCGACCGGTCCCTCGTCGGCGTCCAGCGCGAGCGCCTGCTCCGCCGACCACTCGACCAGCGCCCGGTCCGCGGACGAGAGGTACGCGGTCTCGTCCACGTCCTCGACGCGCAGGTACAGGGGGTTCACGAACCGCCGCGTCGTCGGCAGGTACGGGGACGGCGTCAGCGGCGGCACGGGCTCGGCGGCGTGCAGCGGGTTGACGAGCAGGAACTGCGCGCCCGCCTCGTGACCCGACAGCCACGCCAGGTCCGCGAGGTCCCGCAGGTCGCCCGCCCCCCAGGACCGGGTGGAGCGCACCGAGTACAGCTGGACCATCAGGCCCCACGCGCGCCGCTCGTCCAGCGCCGCGGGCAGCTCCAGGCGGTCGGGCGTGACGGCGACGGGCGCCGCGGCGTCCCCGGACGGGCCGGTCGCCCGCAGCAGGTGCCACCCCAGCGGCAGCCCGGACGGGATGACGAAGGTCGCGCGGCCCACCGCACGGCCGTCGACGGTGCGCGGCTCGACGTACACGTCGGCCTGCTCGAGCTCGACCCGGCGCGGGTCGGCGCCGGCGGCGCGCCTGCCGTGCCCCTCCGCGGCGTCGAGCTCGATCCAGGCGTGGACCTCGTCGCCGTGCGTCACGTGCACCGGGACGTGCACGTCCTGCGACTGCCGGACCACGACGACGGGCGGCAGCACCCGGCGCCACGGGGCGTCCTCGGCGTGCCGCAGCGCGACCTCGACGCGCTCGGGCGTCGAGGCGTCCACCCCGAGCGCCCCGAGCACGGCGACGAGGGTCGCGGCGGACACCTGCCGGACCCCGCCGTTGAACTCCTGGAACTCGGGAGCGACGCCGTGCGCCTGCGCCAGGCGCACCAGGGATTCCGACGGGGCGGGTGTGTCTTCGACCACAGGGGGATCCTGCCAGAGCACGCGGGCGCCCGCCGGTCGCCGCGCAGGCCGGGTGCCGGGCGCCGGCCGGGCGGGGACCCCGCGGACCGGCCGGGGACCGCCCGGGTACCGCCCGCGGACCGCCGCGCGGACGTCACCGTAGGGTGACGCGCATGACCTCGGACGCCCCCGCCGCCCCCGCCGGGTACCCCGCCGCCCGCCGCCTCGACCTGGTGGAGGACCTGCACGGCCGCCCGGTCCCCGACCCGTACCGCTGGCTGGAGGACGCCGCCGCCCCCGCGACGGAGGCGTGGTCCACCGCGCAGGACGACCTGTACGCGGCCTACCGGGCGGGGCTCGCGGCGCGCGACCTGGGCCCGCTGGCGACCGGGCCCCTGACGGACCGGCTCGGGGCCCTGCTCGGCGCGGGCTTCGTCGGGCCGCCCGCGTGGCGCGGCCGGCGCCGGTTCCTCGTGCGCCGCACGGGCGACCAGGAGCACGCGGTCGTCGTGGTCGTGGAGCCCGACCCGGACGCCCCCGGCGGCGAGCGCGAGCGGGTGCTGGTGGACCCGGTGGCGCTCGACCCGGCCGGCACGACCACGCTGGACGCCTGGCAGCCGAGCAAGGAGGGCGACCTCCTCGCGTACCAGGTGTCGCACGGCGGCACCGAGGAGAGCGTGCTGCACGTGCTGGACGTCGCCACCGGTGCCCCGGTCGACGGGCCGATCGACCGCGCGCGGTACTCCCCCGTCGCCTGGGAGCCCGGCGGCCGCGCGTTCTTCTACGTCCGGCGGCTCGCGCCCGAGCTGCTGCCCGCCGACGAGCGGCAGTACCACCGCCGCGTCTGGCGGCACGTCGTGGGCACCGACCCCGCGCAGGACCTCGAGGTCTTCGGCGCCGGGCTGGACCTGACGAACTACTACGGCGTGTCCGTCTCGCGCGACGGGCGCTGGCTCCTGGTGGACGCGTCCGCCGGCACCGCGCCGCGCACCGACGTGTGGATCGCCGACCTCGCCGCCGCCGAGCCGGGCACGGTGCCCGCGTTCCGGGAGGTCGCCGTCGGGTACGACGCGGAGGTCGGCGCGTGGGTCGGCCGCGACGGCCGGCTGTACCTGCACACGACGCTCGACGCGGACCGCGGGCGCCTGGCCGTCGCCGACCCCGCCGACCCCGGCGTCCCGCACTGGCGCACGCTGCTGCCCGAGGACCCGGAGGCGGTGCTGGAGGACGTGGCCGTCCTCGACGACGGCGGGGACGGGACGACGCCGCGCCGGCTGCTCGCGTCCTGGCGCCGGCACGCCGTCAGCGAGGTCACGGCGCACGACCCGGCGACCGGCGCGCGGCTGGCCGGCGACGCCGGCACGGTCGCCCTGCCCGGCCTGGGCTCCGTCGGGGGCCTGGTCACGCGCCCCGAGGGCGGACCCGAGGTCTGGTTCACGTACACCGACCACACCACGGTGACCGAGGTGCACCGCTACGACGCCCGCACGGGCCGCACCGCACGCTGGGCCGCCCCGCCCGGGGTCGTCGCGGACCTGCCGGACGTCCGCGCGCAGCGGCTGGTCGCGACCAGCGACGACGGCACCGAGGTCCGGGCCTTCGTGGTCGCCCGGGCCGACGCCCTCGACGCCGGCGGCCGGCCGCTCGCGCCCGCGCCGACGATCCTCTACGGGTACGGAGGCTTCCAGATCTCCCTCGACCCGGCGTACTCCGCCACCACGCTCGCGTGGGTCGAGGCCGGCGGCGTCTACGTGGTCGCGAACCTGCGCGGCGGCGGCGAGGAGGGCGAGGCCTGGCACCGGGCGGGACGCCGCGGGAACAAGCAGCGCGTGTTCGACGACTTCCACGCCGTGGCCCGGCTGCTGGTGGACGCGGGCTGGACCACCCCGGACCGCCTGGCCTGCTGGGGCGGGTCCAACGGCGGCCTGCTCGTCGGTGCGGCCCTGACGCAGCAGCCCGCGCTGTTCGCCGCGGTGGTCTGCTCCGCCCCGCTGCTCGACATGGTCCGGTACCAGCGGTTCGGGCTCGGCGTCACGTGGACCGACGAGTACGGCGACGCGGACACGCCGCGCGAGCTCGACTGGCTGCTCTCGTACTCCCCGTACCACCACGTGGTCGAGGGCACCCGGTACCCGGCGACGCTGTTCACGGTCTTCGACGGCGACACGCGCGTGGACCCGCTGCACGCCCGCAAGCTCGCGGCGGCGCTGCAGGCCGCCACGTCCGCCCCCGTGGCCGAGGCGCCGGTGCTGGTCCGGCGCGAGAAGGGCGTCGGGCACGGCGGCCGGGCGCTGTCCCGCACGATCGCGCTGACGGTCGAGGAGCTCCAGTTCGTCGCGGACCGGACGGGGCTCGCCGCCCGCTGACCGGCCGTCACGGCGCGGGGGGTGCGCGGGGGTGCGCGGGGGCGCGACACGGGCGCACCGGCCGCGGCCGGCGGGTGCGGGCGGCGGATAGCGTGGTGCGGTGATCCGGACGTCCCTGCCCTCCGCGCTCCCCGCCGCCGCCGACCCCGCCGACCAGGTCGCCGACGGCGCCGGCGCCTTCGTCGACTGGCTGCTCGGCCCCGGGCTGCGCATCGCGCTCATCGTGGTGATCGGCGCGGTGAGCCTGCTGGTCGTCCGGCGGCTGATCCGCGCCGTCACGGAGCACGTCGCGGAGGGCACGTCGCTGCTGCAGCGGGGCGTCGTCCGGCCGCTCGGCGGCACCGAGGTCGCCGCGGCGCTGCGGAAGGTCACGCCGGTGTCGAGCGCGCGGCGCACGCAGCGGGCGCGGACGATCGGCTCGGTGCTGCGCTCCACCGCGGGCATCGTCATCGGCTCGATCGTCGTGCTGCTCGTGCTGGACCAGCTCGGCGTCAACATCGCCCCGTTCATCGCGTCGGCCGGCATCGTGGGCGTCGCGTTCGGCTTCGGCGCGCAGAGCCTGGTGAAGGACTTCCTGTCGGGCCTGTTCATGCTGCTGGAGGACCAGTACGGCGTCGGGGACGTCGTGGACGCCGGCCCGGCGCAGGGCACCGTCGAGGCGGTCGGGCTGCGGGTGACCAAGATCCGCGACGCCCAGGGCACGCTCTGGTACGTCCCGAACGGCTCGATGGTCCGGGTCGGCAACAAGACGCAGGGCTGGGCGAACGCTGTCGTCGAGGTGAAGGTCGACTACTTCGCCGACCTCGACGAGGTGCGCGACCTGCTGGTCGCCGCCGCTGCGCGTCTCGCGGAGGACCCGGCGCTGGGCGAGGCGCTGGAGGGCACCGCGAGCGTCACCACGGCGGAGGACCTCACGTTCGACGCCGTCACGGTCCGCGTGACCCAGCGCACCGCGCCGTCACGGCAGTGGGCGGTCGCGCGGGCGCTGCGCGCGGCGGTGCGCGAGGCGCTGGAGACCGCCGGCGTCCCGCTCGCGGGCCAGCGGGAGCTGCTCGAGGCGCACCGTGAGCGCGTGGCCGGCGGGGCGGACGAGGAGCCGGCCGCCGAGGAGGACCGCTGACGGCTCGCCACCCCGCCCGGACCCCGGCACGACGGAGCCCCGGGACCGTCGTCGGACCCGGGGCTCTCGCGTGCGCCGGTCAGCGCAGGGTGTCGAGCTCCGCGGCGAGGTTGTCCGCCTCGGGCCCCACGATGACCTGCACGATGCGACCGGACCGGACGACGCCGAACGCGCCGGTCGCCTTGAGGGCCGCGTCGTCGACCTGCTGCGGGTCGGTCACCTCGACCCGCAGCCGCGTGATGCACGGCTCGAGGTCGACGACGTTCCCGCCGCCGCCCAGCGCCACCAGGATCTGCTCTGCCTTGCTCATGGAACCCCCGTCGTGCGTGCGGATCTGCCCCCGCGGCCGCCGGAGGGCGGCCCACCGCCTCCAGCGTAGTCGGCGGGTCCGGCGGTCCGCCGTCCGGTGCGAGACTGGCGGCATGACCGCCCAGCCGCCGCTGCCGCCGTCCCCCGGGCCCGCGAGCGGGCGCCCGCCGGGGCTGCCGCTGACCGCGACCCCCGCCGCGAGCCCCGCCGCAGCGACCGGGCCGCAGGAGCGCGACGCCTTCTACGCCCAGGTCGGCGGCCACGACACGTTCGTGCGCCTCGTCGACCGGTTCTACGCGGGCGTCGCGCAGGACCCGGTGCTGGCGCCCATGTACCCGCCGGACGAGCTGCCCGCCGCGCGGCGGCGCCTGACGATGTTCCTCGAGCAGTACTGGGGCGGGCCGACGACGTACTCGGCGGAGCGCGGGCACCCGCGGCTGCGGATGCGGCACGCGCCGTTCCGGGTGGACGCGGACGCGCGCGACCGGTGGCTGGCCCACATGCGGGACGCCGTCGACGCGCTGGACCTGCCGCCGATGCACCACGCCGTGCTCTGGGACTACCTCGAGCGGGCCGCGCACTCCCTCGTCAACACGGCGTCGCACCCGTGAGATCCTGGCCCGCGTGACCGACGCTGCAGCCCCGGGCGCGCCCGCCCCGACCACGGACCCGATCGCCGCCCTCCTCGACCTGCTGGACGTCGCGCCGGCCGGCACCGACGAGTTCACCGGCAGCAACCTGGCGAAGCCCGGGGGCCGGGTGTTCGGCGGGCAGGTGATCGCGCAGGCCCTCGTCGCCGCGGGACGGACGCTGCCCGCCGGGCGGCTGCCGCACTCCCTGCACGGGTACTTCCTGCGCGCCGGCGACACCACCCTGCCGATCGACCTGTCGGTCGAGCGGCTGCGCGACGGCCGGTCGTTCTCGGCCCGGCGGGTGCACGCGGCGCAGGGCGACGGACCGATCCTGTCGATGATCGCCTCGTTCCAGGAGGACCAGCCCGGCATCGAGCTCGGCCAGCCCATGCCGGACGTGCCGGCCCCGGAGGACGTCGAGTCGGCGATGGACCGCATGGGCCACCTCGACCACCCGCTGGCCCGGTTCTGGACGCACGAGAGCGCGTTCGACGTCCGGCACGTCGGCGGCTCGCTGTACCTGGGCCCGGCTCCCGCGCCGGACGGCCGGCAGCGGGTGTGGATGCGCACCAAGGGCGCGCTGCCGGACGACGCGCTGCTGCACCGCGCGGTGCTGGCGTTCGCGTGCGACCAGATCATGCTCGAGCCGGTGCTGCGCCGCGCCGGCCTGTCGTGGCTGACGCCGGGCCTGTCGGTGGCGAGCCTGGACCACGCGATGTGGTGGCACCGGGACGTCCGCGTGGACGAGTGGCTGCTGTTCGACCAGGACAGCCCCACCGCCCAGGGGGGCCGCGGGCTGGGCAGCACCCGCGTGTTCAGCCGCGAGGGCGTGCTGGTCGCGACCATCGCGCAGGAGGGGATGGTCCGGGTCCCGGACTGACCGCGCTCCGCTGGCGGAACCCGCGCGCCGGGGGCACCGTGTCTGCGTGGTGAGACTGCGACGGGTCCGGATCGACTCCCCCGGGTGGACCCGGCGCCGGGCGGGCCGCGGGTTCGCGTACCTCGACCTGGACCGCGCGCCCATCCGGGAGGCCGAGCACCTGGACCGGATCGTCGCGCTGGCGATCCCGCCGGCGTGGCAGGACGTGTGGATCAGCCCCTGGCCGAACGGGCACATCCAGGCCGCCGGCCTCGACGACGCCCGCCGGCGGCAGTACCTGTACCACGAGCAGTGGCGCCGGCGCCGCGACCGGCTCAAGCACGACCACGTGCTCGACGTCGCCCGCCGCCTGCCGGCCGCCCGCCGCTCGGTGCGCCGCGACCTGGCGCTGCCGGGGTTCCCCCGGGCGAAGGCGCTGGCGCTCGCGTTCCGGCTGCTGGACCTCGCGTACTTCCGGGCCGGCGGCGAGGGGTACGCGCAGCGCAACGGGTCGTACGGGCTCGCGACGCTCCGCCGCGAGCACGTGCAGGTGCTCGCGGACGCCGACGGCGCCGGGACGGCCGTGCGGTTCTGCTACCCGGCGAAGTCCGGCCAGGTGCGCGACGTCGTCGTCGAGGACGCGCAGGTCGCGGCGCTCGTCGGCACCCTCGTGCGGCGGCGCGGCGGCGGGCCGGAGCTGCTGGCCTGGCAGGACGAGGACGGGTGGCACGACATCACCAGCGCCGAGGTGGGCGCCGACGTCAAGCACCGGCTCGGGCCCGACGCCAGCCCGAAGGACTTCCGCACGTGGCACGCGACCGTGCTGGCCGCGCGCGGGCTCGCGGCCGCCGGCCCGGCGCCGGCCTCGGAGCGCGGACGGCGCCGGGTGGTCGCGCAGGTGGTCAAGGACGTGTCGACCGAGCTCGGCAACACCCCGGCGGTGTGCCGCGCGTCCTACATCGACCCGCGCGTGGTCGAGCTCTGGCTGCACGGCACCACCATCCGGCCGACCCGCTCGCAGGCCGTCGCGGAGAAGGAGACGCTCGCGCTGCTCCGGGCGTGAGGCGCGCGAGCACACGCGAGCACACGCGGGCGCACGCGGGCTCGCGCAGGCACGGCCGGGATGCGCCGGCCCCGACCCCGACGGAGACTGCGAGCGTGCCCGACACCTCCCCCGTCGCCGACGACCTCCTGCCCGCGCCCGTGGCCGACACCCTGCCCGGGATCGTGCCGGGGCTCGGCCCGGACGGCCGCCCCCGGCCCGACGCCCCGCTGGTCGCGGTCACCGGCGTCACCGGCTACGTCGGCGGGCGTCTCGTCCCCGAGC
>JAEWGQ010000105.1 GCA_023388235.1 Actinomycetes bacterium
CGCCCACGCCGGTGAGCACGACGGTCCGGGCGGCGAGCCCGCCCGCGGCGGGCAGGCGGCGGACCTCGTCGGTCGCGCCGGTGATGCCCAGCGCGCCCGCCAGGTCGCGCACCTGGGCGGCGGTCTCGGCGGGCAGCCAGTCCGCGCCGACGACCCGCGGGCCGTCCGGGCTGCTCGCGACCGCGACGACGAGCGCGTCGGCGGTCTGGCGGGTGGGGTTCGCGGAGGTCAAGGTCACTCGGGGCACCCGCCGACTCTATCGGTGCGCCGGGTACGGTGGGGCCCCGTGACCGACCCCCTGCTGATCGCCGTCGCCACCGCGGCCCTCGCGCTCGCCGGCTGGGCGGGCTGGTTCGCCGCCCGCGACCGCGCCGTGGTCCTCCGCCAGCTCTGGGGCGCCGCCGTGGTCGAGGGGCTGATGGTCGTGCAGGCCGTCGTCGCGGGGATCCGGCACGCCACCGGCACCGCCCCGGCCGAGCCCGCCGTGTTCTGGGGGTACGTGGTGACGCAGCTCGTGCTGCTGCCCGCCGCCGCGCTCTGGGCGTTCGCCGAGCGCACCCGGTGGTCGTCCGTCGTCCTGCTGGTCGCGGCGGTCGCCGTCGCGTTCCTCCAGCTCCGCCTCGACCAGACCTGGGGATCCTGATGACCGCGCCCGAGGCAGCCGCGCCCGCCCGCCGCAGCACCGCGACCGGACCGGGCCGCGTGCTCGTGCTCGTGTACGGGGTGTTCGCCGTCGCGGCGACGGCCCGCGCCGGCTACCAGATCGCCACCAAGCTGGACGAGGCGCCGCTCGCGTACCTGCTGTCCGCGCTCGCCGCCGTCGTGTACGTCGTCGCGACCGTCGCCCTCGCGCGCGACCGGCGCCGGGTGGCGTGGGCGGCGGTGCTGGTGGAGCTCGCGGGCGTGCTGGTGGTCGGGACGCTGTCGGTCCTCGACGCCGGGGACTTCCCGGACGAGACGGTGTGGTCGGTGTTCGGCCAGGGCTACGGGTTCGTGCCGCTGGTGCTGCCGTTCCTCGGCATCGTGTGGCTGGTGCGCAGCGCGGGCGGCGCGGGCAGAGCGGGCACCGCGAGCCCCGGGTCCCGGCCCGGCGCGCGGGCGGGCCAGTAGGTTGGGCGGCGTGTACGGCCTGCTGTTCCGCCTCGTCTTCGTCCGCATGGACCCGGAGCGCGCGCACCACCTCGCGTTCCGCCTGATCCGCGTCGCCTCCCGCGTCCCGCTGCTCCGCGGCGTGCTGCGGTCGCTGCTCGCGCCCCCGCCGTCCGCCGCCGTGCGCGTGCTGGGCCGCACCTTCCCGTCGCCGTTCGGGCTCGCCGCCGGCTTCGACAAGAACGCCGAGGGCGTGCCGGGCCTGACGATGCTGGGCTTCGGGTTCGTCGAGGTCGGCACCGTCACCGCGCAGCCGCAGCCGGGCAACGAGCGCCCGCGGCTGTGGCGGGTGCTGCCCGACCACGCGCTGCGCAACCGCATGGGGTTCAACAACGAGGGCGCCGTCGCGGTGGCCCGCCGGCTGCGGCGCCTGCGGTCGACCGCGGCCGGCCGCGCGCTCGTCGTCGGCGTGAACATCGGCAAGACCAAGGTCACCCCGGCTGCGGACGCCGCGGACGACTACGCCACGAGCGCCGGCCACCTCGCGCCGTACGCCGACTACCTCGTCGTCAACGTCTCGTCGCCGAACACCCCCGGCCTGCGGGACCTGCAGTCGGTGGACGCCCTGCGCCCGATCCTGCAGGCCGCGCGCACCGCCGCCGACGACGCGGCGCGCGCCGCGCGGCGGCCCCGGGTGCCGCTGCTGGTCAAGATCGCCCCCGACCTCGCGGACGCCGACGTCGACGCCGTGGCGGACCTCGTCGCGGAGCTCGGGCTGGACGGGGTGGTCGCGGTGAACACGACCATCGCGCACGACCTGGGGGAGGGCGGGCTGTCCGGCCCGCCGCTGCTGGACCGCGGGCTCGTGGTCGTGGCGCGGCTGCGGCACCGCCTGGGCGCCGGACCGGTCGTGATCGGCGTCGGCGGGATCACCAGCCCGGCCGACGCCCGCGCGTACATCGCGGCCGGCGCGGACCTGGTGCAGGGGTACACCGGCTTCATCTACCAGGGGCCGTTCTGGGCCTCCCGGATCGGACGGGCGCTCGGCCGCGACGGCCTCGCGCGGAGGGTCGCGTGGTGACGACGCTGCGGGCCCAGTGGGTGTGGGAGCTGACCGGCGCGCGCGGCGAGGTCCTCGACCGGCCGCTGTCGCCGGTGTTCCCCACGCGGTTCGACGCGGAGGAGTGGCTCGGCACGCAGTGGCGGGCGCTGCGCGAGCAGGGCGTGCACGGCGCGGGGCTGCGCCACGACGGCGCGGCCGTCCCGCCGGTGCACGACCTCGCGGTCGTGCCGGAGCACGTGACCTGGACCCCGCGGGCCTGACCGCGGGCCGCTGCCCAGGATGAGGCCATGACGACCGCCCCGCCGCCCCGCGCCCGTACCCGGGCCGTCGCGGTGCGCCGCGGCGCGCAGCTGCTCGGGGGGCTCGTGCTGTACGCAGTGTCCATCGCCGCGCTGGTGCACTCCGGCCTCGGGAACATGCCCTGGGACGTGCTGAGCCAGGGCGCCGCCCGGCAGCTCGGCTGGACCCTGGGGACCGCGACCGTGGTCCTCAGCGTCGTGGTCCTCGCGTGCTGGTGGCCGCTGCGCCAGCGCCCGGGGATCGGCACGGTGGCGAACGTCCTGGTGATCGGCGCCCTGGTGGACCCGTTCCTCGCGCTCCTGGGCCTGCTGCCGGACCCGCTGCCGCTCGCCGCGCAGATCGCGCTCGTCGTCGGGGGCATCGCGCTCAACGGGCTCGCGAGCGCGCTGTACATCGGCGCGCGCCTCGGCCCCGGCCCCCGCGACGGGCTGATGACCGGGCTCGTCGCCCGCACCGGCTGGCCGACCGGGCCGGTCCGCGGCGGCATCGAGGTCGGAGTGGTCGCGGTCGGCTGGCTGCTCGGCGGCACCGTCGGCGTCGGCACGCTCGCGTACGCGCTCGGCATCGGCCCGCTGCTGCACTGGCTGCTGCCCCGTCTCACCGTGCCGGGGCGGTCCGCGACCGGGGCGTGAGAACCCGCCCTGTGGACCACGGCTGACGGCCCCCGGACCGCCCCTACGCTCGCCGCACCGGGCAGCGGTGGAGCAGGGGGATCAGCAGTGACCGAGGTGCAGATGGACCCGGCCGGCGTGCGTGCGTCGGCCACCGGGATCGACCGTGCGGCGGACGCCGTGCGCCGTGCCGCCCACCCGCGGCACGTCGCCGACGTCGCGACGGCGCTCCCGGGCAGCGCGAGCGCGCACGCGGCCCGGCGGGTCCAGGCACGGTGGTCCGCCGCGGCCGGCACCTGGGC
>JAEWGQ010000130.1 GCA_023388235.1 Actinomycetes bacterium
CCGGCGAGCAGCCCGCCGGCCAGCACCGCCGCGAGCAGCGCCCGGCCCGTGCGCCGGCCGCGGGCGTCAGCCGAGGAGGAGCGCATCGTCGCGCCGTTCCCGGGGTCGCGGGTCGCCGGCGCGGCGGCGGGCGCGCCGGTCGTCGAGCAGGGACAGGACCTCGAGCGTGGCCAGGGCCGCGAGCGGGGGCGCCAGCATGACGGCCCGGCCCTGCGCCGACCCCGCCCAGTCGAGCACCCAGCCCCACTTCGGGTAGACGTGCAGGATGATGCCGCGCACCTGGGACAGCGGGGTGGCGTCCGGGTCGGGCGCGGCGTTCGCGTCGCCCTTCGTGTAGATGTACGGCCGCGTGACGGGCTCGCCGGTCGCCGGGTCGGTCTCGGCGACCATGCGCCCGCTGGCCGGGTCCTGCCGCATGACCGGCAGGTTCTGCAGCGCGATGATCCGGTGCGTCACCAGCTGGTCGGAGCGCGCGGGCCAGAACGTCGCGACCTGGCCGACCCGCAGCTGCGACGGGTCGGTGATGCGCCGCATGACGACGGCGTCGCCGGCGTCGAACGCGCCCTGCTCCGACCCGGACATCGACCCGGACGTCACGACGAGCAGCCGCTGCCCGTTCGCCTGGAACCACAGCGGCACCGCCAGCGACGTGGCGTACGCGAGCCCGCAGACCGCGATGACCGTCCACAGCACCGCCCGCAGGGCGCGCCGGTGCGCCGGCAGCGGCGGGGTGTGCCGCGGCCGGTCCGGGTGCTGCGCCCGGCGCTCGACCGGCGGGGCCGGCGTCCTGGTCATGGCCTCCTCGGCGCGTGGGCGCCCGTCAGCGGTGCGGGTCGGAGGGGTCCTGCTCGGCCAGGAACGTGAAGGCGACGTCCGTGGTGGCCTCCTGGAACCTGTCGTCGAGGGTGCGCGGGACGCTCACGCGGACGCACAGCACCTCGCTCGTGCCGGCGAACAGGCTCCGGGCGGTCTCGACCAGCGGCTGCGTGCCGACGGACAGGCCGGTGACCTCGGCGACCACCGGGGCGGACGCGACCCCGTCGGCGGTGCACGTGGCCGTCGCGTACAGCGTCATGCCCAGCTGCGGCGCGAGCGCCTTCTGGTCGGGGTTCGTCGCCGAGTAGTCCACGCGGTACACCAGGGCCAGCGACCCGGCGTTGGTCACCGTGATCGGGCTGTACACGTCGTCCCCCGGGGCGAGCGCGCCCGCCGGCAGCTGGACCTGCACGTCGTCGCCGGCCTCCAGGTCGACGCTGCCGGTGGTGATGCCGGTGCGGCCGGCGTCGTGCCGGTCGGTGAAGATCGCGGACGTCACGAGCGAGGTCATCCCCAGCCCGGCCATCCCGAGGATCGCCGCGGTGGCCACGAGGCGGCGCCGCCGCGCGGGGTCCCGTCGGGGCGGGGGCGGCGTGATCATCTCGCGGAGCAGCTCGTCCATCCGGGTGGTCATCCTCACGGGTGAGTCGAAACGGTCGTACCGGGTCCTATCGGTCAGATCGTCGCGCACCTTGAGGCGATCTGCCCGATTCGGGGGTGACGGACGTGACGGCGTGTCGCAGCGCCCGGTCACGGGGCAGGTCCTCGGCGCGCAGCCGGTCCGCCGGCACGGCGGGGGAGTAGAGGTAGCCCTGGGCCTGGTCGACGGTCAGCCGGCGCAGCGTCTCCGCCGTGGCGGCGTCCTCCACCCCCTCCGCGACGACCTGCAGGCCGAACGAGTGCGCCAGGTCGACCATGGCCTGGACGATCACCTCGGAGCCCTCGCGGCCGGTCGCGGACAGGTCGGCGACGAAGAGCCGGTCGATCTTCAGCCCGTGCACCGGCAGGTCCCGCAGCTGGGAGATCGAGGTGTTCCCGATGCCGAAGTCGTCGATCGACACCCGCACGCCGGCGTCCCCGAGCCGCTGCAGCACGGGCACGACGCGCGAGGGGTCGCTGACCAGGGCCGTCTCCGTGATCTCCACCTCGAGCAGGTCCGGCGGCACGTCGTGCTGGGCCAGCAGGTCCTCGATGACCTCGGCCACCGCGTGCGACGTCACGTCGTGCGCGGACAGGTTCACGGCGACGGGCACCGGGTCGCCCTGCGCCGTCCACCGGGCGAGCTGCGCCACGCACGTGCGCAGCGCGTACCGCGTGAGGTCGTGGATGAGACCGGACTGCTCCGCGAGCGGCACGAACAGGTCGGGCGGCAGCATCCCGCGCGTGGGGTGCTGCCAGCGCATCAGCGCCTCCAGGCCGACCGTCCGGCCCGTGGCCAGGTCGATCTTCGGCTGGTACTGCAGCTCGAGCTCGTCGTCCACGCCGAGGGCCCGGTGCAGGTCGCCCAGCAGCACCAGCCGGGCGGGGGAGGAGTCGTCCTCCTCCGGGGAGTACACGGACACCCCGAGGCGGTGGGTCTTGGCGGTGTACATCGCGACGTCGGCCATCCGCATCAGCGACGAGGCGTCGTCCGCGTGGTCCGGCAGGCACGCGACGCCGATCGACGTGTCGACGTGCAGCGCGAGGTCGCCCAGCATGAACGGCGGCACGAAGAGCTGGCGCACCCGGCGGGCGGCCGCCTCGGCGTCCGCGACCGAGTGCACCGCCGGCAGCAGGATCGCGAACTCGTCCCCGCCGAGCCGCGCGACGACGTCGTCCTCCCGCAGCGCCCCGCGCAGCCGCTCGGCCACCTGCTCGAGCAGCTCGTCGCCGCGGTCGTGGCCCAGCGAGTCGTTGATGTCCTTGAACCGGTCGACGTCGAGCAGCGCCAGCCCCACGCGGCCGCCGGTCGCCCGGGACTCGGCGAGGGCGCGCTCCAGGCGGTCGGCGAGCATCCGCCGGTTCGGGAGGCCGGTGAGCGAGTCCAGCAGGGCGAGGCGCGCGTTCTCCAGCGCGGAGGCCTGCAACCGGCGCGAGGCGTTCCACACCGTGCGGAACAGCAGCACCCACAGCAAGGCCAGCCCGCCGGCGACGACCAGCGTCACGGTGCGCGTCGCGGACGCCACCGCGTCGGCCGTCGCCCGGTAGTCGAGCATCACCTCGGCCGCCCCGACGACGACCCCCTCGTGCCGCACCGGCACGTACACGTCGAGCAGCGTGGACTCCGTGCCGCCGCGGACCTCGCCGCGCACCTCCGTGACGACCTGCGCGACGGGCTCGCCGTCGCGGGTCGCGGCGTCCAGCCGGTCGCCGTCCGGGAAGCCCGTGGTGTCGGCCTGGGAGTCGTAGAGCAGGGTGCCGTCGACCGTCCAGAGCCGCAGGCGGCGCAGCTCGGTGAACCCCTCGACCTGCGCCGTCACGCGCGCGGCGTCCTCGGGGGCGAGCAGCCCGACGGTGAACGCGTCCTGGGGCACGCCGGCGGACGCGTAGGACTCGATGGACCGGGCCAGCGCGACGCCGTCGCGGCGCGCCTGGTCCTGCATGAGGTTGCCCGTGACCAGCACGAGCGTCACGCCGAGGGCGAGCATGGCGACGACGCTGACGACGGCGAAGTACCGGGTCAGCGGCCAGCGGCGGCGTGCGGTTGCCAGCGTGGGCCTCGGGGTGCTCGCAGGGACGGCCGCGCCAGGGTGCACGGCCTGCGCTGAGACTAGGTGCGCGGTGCCTGATATGGCGAGAAGATCCCCGATGCGGCGTTTCGTCGGGATTGCCCCGGGCTGTCTCATCTGCGACACGGCGGGCGTACCCGTCCGGCTCACGCCGCCGCCGGGGGGCGAGGGGTAGCCTCCGAGCGCCCCTGTCCCCACCTCCCGGATGGCACGCATGCACGAGCTCGCCCTCTGCTCCGTCGAGCACGACGGCCGCACCGTCCTGTCCGGGTACGTCCGGACGTTCGAGGACGGGGTGCTCTGGGTGGGCACCGAGGGCATCGTGCGCGGCGTCGCCGAGGGCGAGGGCTACACGCTGCGGGTGCTCGACGAGGTGCGGGGCGAGTGCGTGTACGTCGGCGAGGTCGGCCGCGTCACCGCCGACACCGTGGGCTTCGCCGGCGTCGAGCTGCTGTCCACCCTGCAGAAGCGGGCCGTCGCCCGGGTCGCCGTCACCGTCGAGTGCGACGGCTTCGTGACGGTGCCGGAGCCCGCCGACGGGCCGGACGGCGACGCCGCGGACGGCCCCGCGGCGGCCGGCGAGCAGCCCCTGCGCTTCACCGTCCTCGACGTCTCCGCGCACGGCATGCGTATGATGTCAGCGACCGAGCTGCCCCCCGGCAGCACGGTGAGGTTCGTCTTCCCCGAGCTGTCGGACGCGTTCTGGCTGCAGGCGGTCGTCGTCCGTGCCCAGCCCTCGCGCTCCGGGACGCACTACGGCTGCCGGTTCGTGGAGACCTCCCCGCGGGAGACGGACGCGCTCTTCCGCTACGTCCTGCGCACGCAGGGCGCCCAGCGCCGCCAGCAGACGCTCGCCTGACCGAGCCGCCGGCGCCGGACGCCGCCCGCGCGCGCGGACCGCGGACCGACACGACGCCGGAGTGACCTTCCCCATGCCTTCGTTCACCGACCTCGGTGTGCCCGCCCCCCTCGCGCGCTCGCTCGCGCAGCAGGGCATCACCGACCCGTTCCCCATCCAGACCGCCACGCTGCCGGACACCCTCGCTGGCCGCGACGTGCTCGGCCGCGGCCGCACCGGTTCCGGCAAGACGCTGGCGTTCGCGCTGCCCGTCGTCGCGCGCCTCGCGGCGTCCGGCACCCGCCGCGCCGCCGCCCGGCCGCGCGCGCTGATCCTCGCCCCGACGCGCGAGCTGGCCAACCAGATCCACGCGACGGTCGAGCCGCTCGCCGCCGCTGCCGGCCTGACGTCGACGACCGTGTTCGGCGGTGTCGCGCAGAGCCGGCAGGTCGCCGCGCTCGACGCCGGCATCGACGTGCTCGTCGCCTGCCCCGGCCGGCTGGAGGACCTCATCCAGCAGCGGCTCTGCGCGCTCGACGCCGTCGAGATCACCGTGCTGGACGAGGCCGACCACATGGCCGACCTCGGGTTCCTGCCGGTCGTGAAGCGGCTCCTGGACCGCACGCCCCGCGGCGGGCAGCGCCTGCTCTTCTCCGCGACGCTCGACAACGGCGTGGACGCCCTCGTCAAGCGCTACCTGGACCGGCCCACCGCGCACTCGGTGGACCCGGAGGTCGCGCCGGTCTCGACCATGACGCACCACGTCCTCGCGGTCGCCGACGCGGACGCCAAGAAGGACGTCGTGCGCGAGCTCGCCTCGGGCACCGGCCGCCGGGTGCTGTTCACCCGCACCAAGCACCAGGCCAAGAAGCTCGCCAAGCAGCTCACCGGCGACGGCATCCCCGCGGTGGACCTGCAGGGCAACCTGGGCCAGGGCGCCCGCGAGCGGAACCTCGCCGCGTTCACCTCGGGCGACGTCAAGGTGCTGGTGGCGACCGACATCGCGGCCCGCGGCATCCACGTGGACGACGTCGAGCTCGTCGTGCACGTGGACCCGCCCGCCGAGCACAAGGCGTACCTGCACCGCTCGGGCCGCACTGCCCGCGCCGGGTCCGGCGGTGACGTCGTCACCGTGATGCTGCCCGAGCAGGCCGGTGACGTCCGCGACCTCACCCGCAAGGCCCGCATCACCGTCACGCCGCAGCGCGTCGCCCCGGGCTCGCCCGTGGTGGCGGCGCTCGTCGGCGAGGTCGCCGCCCCCGTGGCGCCCCCGGCTCCGGCCGCGCCGGCACCGCAGCGGACCGGTGGCGGCT
>JAEWGQ010000180.1 GCA_023388235.1 Actinomycetes bacterium
GAGGGTCCGCGGTGGCACCGCCAGCGGCACGGGTTCGACTCGCTGCCGGTCCTGGTGCGGCCCGGGACGGTGCTGCCGGTCGGCGCCCGCACCGACCGCCCCGACTACGACCACGCCGAGGGAGTCACGCTCCGGTTGTTCCGGCTCGCCGACGGCCACGAGTCCGTCACGCGCATCGCCCGGCCCGACGGCGGGGAGGCGGTGTTCCGGGTGACCTGCGCCGGCGGCGTCGCGCGGGTCGAGGCGTCGGGCGACGTGCCCGCGTCGTGGGCCGCCGCGGTCGGGCTGGGCCGGGCCGTTCCCGCCGGGGGCCCGGTGCTGGAGGTCGCGCTGACGGCTGCCTGACCGGCGGCGCCGTCCCGCTCGTTCCCCGCCTCGCGCGGCGGGGTCGGCACCGCGAGGCCCTCGAGTGCCTCGCGGTGCCCGCGGCGTCGAAGCGCGTCCGCCGCGTAGATGGGCGCGCTCCCACCGCGTTCCCGCAGGTCAGCCCCGTGGACTTGTCACGCCCGCGGAGCAGCGCATAGGGTCGCGACCGCGAGATCATCGAAGCGCTTGCGCGACACGGGACGACGGAGACCACTCATGGCGAGGTTCGAGACCGACGGGGCTGCCGCTGGGCGCCGCCGCGGCCCGGTCCCCGCCCGGGATCCGCGCCGGTTCCGGGCCCTGTCCGCGCGTCCGGGCCGCTGAGGCGCCGTGCGCACCGGGCTCGGGGCGACGTCGAAGCGCTTCCGCGCACAGGGGAGCGTGCTCGCAGGACCGTACGTGGACGGCGCCGGGTCCGTCCGCGGTCCGGGCCACCGGTGGGTGGCACCATGAGGAGAGGAACGCCAACGATGGCATTTCGGTGGAACAAGCGGGCCCTGGGCGCCGCGGCCGCGGTCGGCGCGCTGAGCCTGGCCCTGACGGCCTGCTCCGGCGACGACACCGCGAGCGACGGCGAGGGCGGCGGCGACACCGTGAACCTCGAGTTCTGGGGCTGGGTCCCGGGCCTGGAGGAGACGGTCGACGCGTGGAACGAGTCGCACCCCGACATCCAGGTCGAGTTCTTCCGGATGACCGGCGACGACGGCGACAAGATCCCGGCGGCGATCGACGCGGGCACCGCGCCGGACGTCGTGCAGATGTCCTCGCACTCGCTGCCCGGCCACATCATCAACGACCGGCTCACCGACATCACCGAGTACGCGGGCGAGCTCGAGGACGACTTCACGCCGTCGTCGTGGGGCTCCGTCGTGTTCGACGGCAAGGTGTACGCGGTGCCGCAGGACTCGGGCCCGTCGGGCCTGCTGTACCGGACCGACATCTTCGAGCAGCACGGCGTCGCTGTCCCCACCACGTGGGACGAGTACCTCGAGGCCGCCCGCGCCCTCAAGGCCGCGGACCCGAACCTCTTCATCGCCCAGTTCTCGCCGAACGAGGCCGGGTTCTGGATCCAGTCCGTCTGGCAGAACAGCGGCTCCTGGTTCGGCATCGAGGACGGCGCCTGGTCCGTGACGGTCGACGACGAGGCCTCGCAGGAGGTCGCCGCGATCTGGCAGACGCTGCTCGACGAGGACCTGGTCAAGGTCGTCGAGATGTGGACCCCGGAGTACTGGGCCGAGGTGAACGCCGGCACCATCGCGACGATCAACTACGGCGCCTGGTTCCCGGCCCTGCTCAAGGAGAGCGCCGCGGACCTGTCCGGCTCGTGGGGGATCGCCCCGACGCCGACGTTCGCGGGCTCCGAGGCCGCGGGTGAGTCCGGCGGCTCGGTCAACGTGGTGCCGCGCGGCACCGAGCACGTCGCCGAGGCCGTCGAGTTCATCAGCTGGCTGAACGCGACCGAGGAGGGCACGTCCGCCCTGATCGCCGGCGGCGTGTTCCCGTCGGCCACGGTCGGCCAGGAGAACCCGGACCTGCTCGTCGAGGACCCGTACTTCGGCGGCCAGGTCGTCAACCAGGTGTTCGCGGACGCCGCGGCCACCGTCCCCGGCTCCTGGGTCGACGGCCCGACGTTCGACCTGACGCAGAACTACCTGAAGGACGCCTTCGCCCAGGTCGCCACCGGCAAGACCACGTTCGCCGAGGCGCTCGAGCAGGTGCAGGCCAAGACGGTGAAGGACCTGACCGACATGGGCCTCGAGGTCAACGAGTGACCACCCTCCCCGCAGGGACCGCAGCCCCCCGCCGCCGCATCCGCGGCCGCGGGGGGCTGCGGGCCGCCCCGTACCTGTTCCTGGCCCCGTTCGTCGTCCTGTTCCTCGTGTTCCTGGTGCTGCCGATCCTCATCGCGCTCTACAAGAGCTTCTTCGCGGTGCAGCGCAGCGGCCTCGGGTTCGGGGGCGGCGAGGAGGCCTTCGTCGGCTTCGACAACTACGTCCAGGCGTTCGGCGACTCCGCGTTCCTCGAGAGCTTCGGCCGCGTCCTGCTGTACGGCGTCGTCCAGGTCCCCGTGATGCTGGCGATCGCGATCGGCCTCGCGCTGCTGTTCGACTCGGCGGTCGTGCGCGGCAAGCGGTTCTTCCAGCTGTCCGTGTTCCTGCCCTACGCGGTGCCGTCCGTGGTGGCGGCGCTGGTCTGGGGCTTCCTGTACCAGCCGCGCGTCAGCCCCATCGTCGAGGGCCTGCGCAGCCTCGGCATGGACCCGCAGTTCCTCGCCCCGGGCACGGTGCTGTGGTCGCTGGCCAACGTCGGCGTCTGGTCGGTCACCGGCGTCAACATGATCATCATCTTCTCGTCGCTGCAGACCGTGCCGCGCGAGATGTACGAGGCCGCCCGGATGGACGGCGCGAGCGAGCTGCGCCTCGCCCTGCAGATCAAGCTGCCGCAGATCATGCCCGCCGTGCTGCTGACGACGCTGTTCTCGATCATCGGCACCCTGCAGCTGTTCAACGAGCCGATGACGCTGCGCTCGATCACCTCGAACATCTCCGGCTCCTACACGCCGAACATGTCGATCTTCTCCGCCACCACCCTGGGCGGGAACATCAACCTCGGGTCCGCGATGGCCGTCATCCTCGGCATCGCGACGATGATCCTGTCGGTCACGGTCTCCGCGCTGTCCAACCGCAAGAAGGGCGGCTCCCGATGACCGCGCCCACGCTCGTCCCGAGCACGCCGCCGGCTCCGGCGGCCACCCGGTCGGCGCTCCCGCGCGCCACCGCCGAGGGGGAGCGGCCCAGCCGCCGCGCCCGCGCCCTCGGCTGGGTCGTCATGATCGTCACCACCGTGTACTTCCTGGTGCCGGTCTACTGGCTGGTCGTCGCCTCCACCAAGAGCACGGGCCAGCTGTTCTCGACCCCCGGGTTCTGGTTCGCGGACTTCCACCTCATCGACAACCTGCGCGACCTCACCGAGCGGGACGGCGGCATCTTCTGGCGCTGGCTCGGCAACTCGGTGGTCTACTCCGGGGTCGGCTCGATCCTCATGACCGCGATCTCGGTGATCTCCGGGTACGCGCTCGCGATGTACCGGTTCAAGGGCCGGGGCGTCGTGCTGGCCGCCGTGCTGGGCTCGATGCTCATCCCGCAGACCGTGCTCGCCCAGCCGATCTACGTGCTGCTGGTCGAGATGGGCCTGAACAACACGATGCTCGGCGTGCTGCTGCCCAGCCTGGTGTACCCGTTCGGCGTGATGCTCGGCTTCGTGTACGCGCAGTCCAGCGTGCCGATGGAGCTCCTGGAGGCCGCGCGCCTCGACGGCGCGAACGAGTGGCGGACCTTCCGCTCGATCTCGCTCAAGCTGCTCAGCCCGGGCGCGGTCACCATCCTGCTGTTCGCGTTCATCGGCTCGTGGAACTCGTTCATGCTGCCGCTGCTCGTGCTGACGGACACCCGCCTGCAGCCCGTCACCGTCGGCCTGTCCGGGTGGAGCCAGGCGGCCATCACGATCCCGGGCCTGCAGTCGCTGGTGATCATCGGCGCGCTGATCTCGATCCTCCCGATCATCGTGATCTTCGTGTCGCTGCAGCGGTACTGGCGGTCCGGGCTGGCCGCCGGCGGCGTGCGGTTCTGAGCGCGGTGGTGAGCCCGGCGGACGGCGGGCCGGTCGGGGGGCGCGAGCTCCGGTACGACCGGCCAGCCGCCGCGTGGCTGGACGGCCTGCCGCTCGGCGACGGCCGCACCGGCGCGATGGTGCTGGCCGGCCCGCGCCGCGTGCACCTGCAGCTCACCGACGGCACCGGCTGGTCCGGGGGCGTGGGGAGCGCCGCGCGCCGCGGCCTCGTCGACCCGGAGACCGCGGCGGACGCGGGGGAGCTGGGCCGTGCGCTGGTCGCGGTGGGCCGGCACGTCGAGGCCGAGCGCGTCATGGCTGCCGTGCAGGGCGACTACGTGCAGGCCTTCCTGCCGTTCGCGGACGTGCGGATCGACGTGGACCTGCCCGGCGCGCCCGCCGCGGCGTTCCGGCGCCGCCTCGTCCTGCGCGACGCGACGCACCGCACGACGGCGGACGACGGGGCGCTGACGCACGAGACCTTCGTCAGCGCCCCGGACGGCGTCCTGGTGCACGTGCTGCGCAGCGCGCACCCGGCGGACGTGCGGGTGACCCTGTCGACCCCGCTGCGCGAGACCGGGCGGGACGTGCGGGAGGACGGCGCCGAGCTGCGGCTCGACCTGCCGGCGGACGTGGCGCCGGGGCACGAGCCGGACGAGCCGGGGCTGACGTGGGACGTGCCGGGCG
>JAEWGQ010000283.1 GCA_023388235.1 Actinomycetes bacterium
GCCCGAACCCTCCCCCCACGCCCCGGGCGCGGGGGCCGCAGCCCGGACCTGGGTCGGGCCGGCGCGAGCCCGACCGCGCTGAGGGGAGCGTTCTGCCCGACACGCGCGGCGTGTCCCGCCCGCACCCTCCCCTCACGCCCCGGGCGCGGCGACCGCACCCCGGACCCGGCCTCGCGGGCCCGGGTCGCGGGCCGGGCGTGCAGGCCAGGGGCCGGTTCCCCTCCGGCCGCGTGCCGTTCACCCGGCCGTGCCACCATGTGGAGATGACCGACGCCACCGCCTCCGACGGCACCTCGCGCCCCCGGTCGCGGCGCCCGGCACGCGCCGCCACGGCCACCCGCGCGCGGACGGCGGACGGCGTGCCGGAGGACGGCGCGACCCCGCGCACCCGGCCGCTGCCCCCCGAGCTCGCGGCGCACATCGCCGAGCACATCGCGCCGTCGCCGCGCACCGGCACGGGCTCGCAGGACGTCGCCGACCTGCCGCCGCTGCGCGCCGACCGGTTCCTCGACCGCGAGATCTCGTGGCTGGCGTTCAACGAGCGGGTGCTGGAGCTCGCGGAGGACCCGGCGCAGCCGCTGCTGGAGCGCGTGCGGTACCTGGCGATCTTCGCGTCGAACCTCGACGAGTTCTTCATGGTGCGGGTCGCGGGCCTCAAGCGCCGCATCGCGACCGGCCTGGCGGTGACGGCGGCGTCGGGGCTCAGCCCGCGGCAGGTGCTGGAGGCGATCAGCGTGCGGGCGCACGACCTGGCCGCGCGGCACGCCCGGGTGTTCGCCGAGCAGGTGCAGCCGGAGCTCGCGACGCAGGGCATCACGCTGGTCCGCTGGGAGGAGCTGGGCGAGGCCGAGCAGGACCGGCTGCGCAAGTTCTTCCGCAAGCAGATCTTCCCCGTGCTGACCCCGCTGGCGGTCGACCCGGCGCACCCGTTCCCGTACATCTCCGGCCTGTCGCTGAACCTCGCGGTCGTCGTGGTGAACCCGGCGACCGGCAAGGAGCACTTCGCCCGCGTCAAGGTGCCGCCGCTGCTGCCCCGGTACATCGCCGTGGACGCGCGCGGCCGCCCGAGCGCGTCGGCCGCGCAGGCGCCGACCGACCGCGGGCCGATGTCGTTCGTGCCGGTCGAGGACGTGATCTCCCAGCACCTCGACCAGCTGTTCCCGGGCATGGAGGTGCGCGAGCACCACACCTTCCGCGTGACGCGCAACGAGGATGTGGAGGTCGAGGAGGACGACGCCGAGAACCTGCTCCAGGCGATGGAGAAGGAGCTGCTGCGCCGCCGGTTCGGCCCGCCGGTGCGCCTGGAGATCGCGGACACCATCAGCCCGCGCATCCGCCAGCTGCTCGTGCGCGAGCTCGGGGTGGCGGAGGACGAGGTGTACGAGCTCCCCGCGCCGCTGGACCACACCGGCCTGAACCTGGTCGCCGACCTGGACCGGGCGGACCTGCAGTACCCGCGGTTCGTGCCGACGACGCACCGGTTCCTCGCCGAGGTGGAGAGCGCGACGCCGACGGACGTGTTCGCCGCGATCCGGGCGCGGGACATCCTGCTGCACCACCCGTACGACTCGTTCTCGACGTCGGTGCAGACGTTCCTGGAGCAGGCGGCGGCCGACCCGCGGGTGCTGGCGATCAAGCAGACCCTGTACCGGACGTCGGGCGACTCCCCGATCGTGGACGCGCTGATCGAC
Source organism: Actinomycetes bacterium (assembly GCA_023388235.1). Taxonomy (GTDB): domain Bacteria; phylum Actinomycetota; class Actinomycetes; order Actinomycetales; family Cellulomonadaceae; genus Cellulomonas. The sequence goes on from JAEWGQ010000283.1 coordinate 1,692, forward strand.
GCCGCCGAGGCCGGCAAGCAGGTGCTGGCCCTGGTGGAGATCAAGGCCCGGTTCGACGAGCAGGCCAACATCGAGTGGGCCCGCAAGCTGGAGCAGGCCGGGGTGCACGTGGTCTACGGCATCGTCGGGCTGAAGACGCACGCGAAGCTGTCGCTCGTGGTGCGCCAGGAGTCCGACGGGCTGCGCCGGTACTGCCACGTCGGCACGGGCAACTACAACCCGAAGACCGCCCGGCTGTACACGGACCTGGGGCTGCTGACCGCCGACCCGGACGTGGGCCAGGACCTCACCCGGCTGTTCAACCAGCTCTCGGGGTACGCGCCGAAGTCCCGGTTCCACCGCCTGCTCGTCGCGCCGCGCTCCGTGCGCGCCGGGCTGGTCGAGCGCATCGACCGGGAGGCGCGGGCCGCGCGCGAGGGCCGGCCGGCGTGGATCAAGATCAAGGTCAACTCGATGGTCGACGAGGAGACCATCGACGCGCTGTACCGCGCCTCGCAGGCCGGGGTGGCCGTGGACCTGTGCGTGCGCGGCATCTGCGCGCTGCGCCCGGGGGTGCCGGGGCTGTCGGAGACGATCCGGGTGCGGTCGATCCTCGGGCGGTTCCTGGAGCACGCGCGGGTGTTCGCGTTCGCCGCGGACGCCGGCGTGGCCCCGGAGGTCGCGGACGCCGTCGGCCAGGACGGCGAGCCCCGGCTGGCCGGGCCCGAGGTGTACATCGGGTCGGCCGACCTCATGCACCGCAACCTGGACCGGCGGGTCGAGGCGCTGGTGCGGCTCGCGGACCGCGACCAGATCGCCGAGCTCGTGGACCTGCTCGACGAGTCGATGGACGACGGCACCTCGTCGTGGCACCTGGGCCCGGACGGCGTCTGGACCCGGCACGCGCACGGCCCGGACGGCCCGCTGCGGGACCTGCAGTCCACCCTGATCTACCGGCAGCGCCGGCGCCTGGGTGCCGGCCGGTGAGGGCGCAGCCCGTCGTCGAGGCCGCGGGCGCGCTGGTGTGGCGGGTCCGGCAGGGCCGGCTCCAGGTCGTGCTGGTGCACCGGCCGCGGTACAAGGACTGGTCCTGGCCGAAGGGCAAGCTCGAGCCGGGTGAGCACGTCGCGACCGCCGCGGTGCGGGAGGTCGAGGAGGAGACCGGCCTGGACGTCGTGCTCGGCCGCCCGCTGCCCGGCCTGGAGTACGCGCTGGCCGACGGCCGGGCGAAGCGGGTGCACTACTGGGCGGCGCAGGTCGCGGGCCGCCCGGACCGGCCCGCGGTGCAGGCCCGCCCGCCCGCCGAGCACGCCTCGGCGGACGAGATCGACCGGGTGCGCTGGATGGACGTGGAGGTCGCCCGGCGGCGCCTCACCCGCCCGGACGACCGGCTCCCGCTCGACGCGCTCGTCGCGGCGCACGACCGCGCGCGCCTCGACACCCGGGCCGTCGTGGTGGTCCGGCACGGCCGGGCCCGCAGCCGCGCGTCGTGGGGCCGGGGCGAGGCGTCCCGCCCGCTGACGGACGCCGGCGCGGTGCAGGCCCGCGCGCTGGTCCCGGTGCTCTCGGCGTTCGGGGTGGCGCAGGTGGTCACGAGCCCGTGGGCCCGGTGCCGCGGGACGGTCGAGCCGTACGCGACCGCCGCCGGCCTGGAGCCGCTCGAGGACGAGCCGCTGACCGAGGCGCGGCACGAGGAGTCCCCCGCCGCGACGGCCACGGTGCTGGCGGACCTGCTGCGCGCGGGCACCGACGTCGCGGTGTGCACCCACCGGCCGGTGCTGCCGACGGTGCTGGGCGTGGTGTCCGCGCACGCCCGGGGACGGGTGCGCGCGGCGCTGCCCGGCGAGGACCCCTACCTGCGCCCCGGCGAGGTGCTGGTGTGCCACGTGTCGGGCGCGCCGGCCGGCCCGCGCGTCGAGGCGGTGGAGGTGCACACCCCTCTGGTGCGCGCCGCCGCGGTCAGCTGAGGAACGGGCTGAGCGCGAAGTACACGACCGCCGCGACGGCCGCGGCCGCCGGGATGGTGAGCACCCAGGCGATGCCGATGTTCTTCGCGACGCCCCAGCGCACGGCCGACAGCCGCTTGGTCGCGCCGACGCCCATGATCGCCGAGGTGATCGTGTGCGTGGTGGACACCGGGGCGTGCAGCGCGAACGCGTTGACGTAGAGGACCACGGCCGACACCGACTCGGCCACGAAGCCGCGCGCCGGGTCGAGCTCGATGATCTTGCGCCCGAGGGTGCGCATGATGCGCCAGCCGCCGGAGTACGTGCCGAGCGAGATCGCCGTCGCGGCCGCGAGCTTCACCCACAGCGGGATGCCGCCCTCGGGGTTCGCCCAGCCGACGGTGAGCAGCGCCATGAAGATCACGCCCATGGTCTTCTGCGCGTCCTGCAGGCCGTGCCCGAGCGCCATCGCGGCGGCGGAGGCGGTCTGCGCGAGCCGGAACCGCCGGGTCGTGCGCGACGGCGACGAGTTCCGGATGATCCACAGCAGGCCGACCATGACGAGGAACGCCAGGCCGAAGCCGATCAGCGGCGAGAACACCATCGGCAGGACGACCTTGTCGACGATCGCCGAGCCGTAGATCACGAGCCCGCCGGCCAGGCCGGCGCCGACGAGCCCGCCGATCAGGGCGTGCGTCGAGGACGACGGCAGGCCGAACCACCAGGTGATGAGGTTCCACACGATCGCGCCGACGAGGGCGCACAGCACCACCACGAGGGCCTGGTGCGACGACGCGTCGCTGAGGTCGACGATCGAGGTGGCGATGGTCTCCGCGACCTCGGTGCCGAGCAGCGCGCCGGCGAAGTTCATGACCGCGGCCATGAGCAGGGCCGCGCGCGGGGTCAGCGCGCGGGTGGACACGGACGTCGCGATGGCGTTCGCGGCGTCGTGGAAGCCGTTGGTGTAGTCGAAGCCGAGCGCCAGGGCGACGACGACGACGACGAGCGCGAGTTCCACCGGGACTCAGGACTCCTTGAGCGCGATGGTCTCGACCATGTTCGCGACCTTCTCGAACGCGTCGGCCGCGTCCTCGAGCTTCTCCACGACCTCCTTGAGCTTCATCAGGAGGATCGGGTCGGTGATCTCGTCGAACATCTGCGCGAGCAGCTTGCGGTGCGACTTGTCCGCCTGGTTCTCGAGGCGGTTGACCTCGACCCAGTACTCGGACAGCGAGTCCATCGACCGCAGCCGGGGCATCGCGTCGGCCGTGAGCTCGGCGGCGCGCTGCAGGACCTGCACCTGGTCGGACACCCGCGCGGGCAGCGCGTCCAGCTTGTACAGGACGATGAGGTCGGCGGCCTCCTCCATGAAGTCCATGCAGTCGTCGAGCGCCGACGCCAGGCCGTAGATGTCGTCCCGGTCGAACGGGGTGACGAACGTCTGGTTCAGCCGCCGCATGATCGAGTGCGTCGCCTCGTCGGCGAGGTGCTCGACCTCGGCCAGCTGCTTGGCGAGCGCCTTGCGGGCGGGACGGTCGGCCCCCAGCAGCTCGGCCAGCAGGTTCGCGCCGGTGACGAGGTGCGCCGCGGAGGCGGCGAGGAGGTCGAAGAACGAGGTGTCGCGCGGGGTGAGGCGCAGGCGCACGGGAGGCTCCGAGGAAGTGGGCTCTTGTCAGGCACAGGCTAGGGCAGCCGCCGGGTGAACTGACAACCCCGAAGGTGAACGCCAGGTGAACGCACCGGGTTCCACGGGTGTCACGCTCGTCACGTCGGGCCCTCGACCGGGACGGAGGTCTCACGTCGGCGGGAGCCGCACCGGGGGGAGTCGAGGACGCCGGACCGGGAAGCGCCTCTCGGCGCGTGGCCGCTCGGAGCGGCTGGAATTGGAGCCCGGGGCTACCGCGGCCCGGCGTCGGGTTCGAGTCTACGCGCCGGTCCCCGCCGCGTCGCGGGCGGGCGGGGGTGAGGAATCCCACGGCATGCGCGGGGCCCGCGCGGCGTTCACTCCAGGGCGCCCGCGCGCCACAGGCCGGCGGCGTGCTCCAGCTCCTCGGCCGTCCGGACCAGGGACCCGGCGCTGCGCGTGAGCCGCGCGGACGAGTCGTCGGCGGCGAGGTCCAGGTGGTCGGCGTCGAACGCGGCACCGGTGCCGAGCACCCGGCAGAACGCCGCGCCGCGCTCGAGGGCCACGTCGAGGTCGCCCGTCCAGAGGCCCGACAGCACGGCGTCCAGGACCCGCCGCACCTCGTCCGGCCCGGGCGGGCTCTCGACCCCCGCGACGACGTGGTGCACCGGCGCGGCGTCCAGCCCCTGCCGGTACCGGTCGGCGACCGTCCCGGGGTCCCGCCGCACCCACTCGCGCAGCACGTACAGCCGCCAGAGCGTCCCGGGCAGCGTCGTCGCCGGGGAGTCCGCCCACAGCGCCGCGACCACGTCCAGGCCCTCGGTCTCGACCAGCCGCACCAGCCGCTCGACCAGCGCGGGGTCGTCGCCGCCCGACCGGCCGCGGTGCACGATCGCGGCCGCCGTGGTGTGGGCGACCTCGGACCGCAGCGCCGGGTCGACCTCGCCGGGCAGCTCGTCGGCCGCGCGGGGGTCGAGCATCGCGGGACGGCGGAAGCGGGGGCGCGGGGTGTCGGGCGTCACCCCCCGATTGTCCGCCCCGCGCGGGGACGCCGCTTCCGGGTGCGAGATGCGGCGGCGGGGTGAAAGGTGGGATGGCCCGCGGACGGCCACCGCTCCGGGGCGTCACCGCAGGCAGGGGCGGAGCGAGGAGAAGGTCATGGCGGAGTCACACGGGGGGACGACGGGGCGGCACCCGTCGCGCAACAAGGCGATCGGCCTGGCCGTCGCCGCCGCGGTCGGCGGGTTCCTGTTCGGGTTCGACTCGTCGGTCATCAACGGCGCCGTCGACGCCATCCAGGGGCAGTTCGACCTCGGGGCCACCCTCACCGGGTTCGCGGTCGCGGTGGCGCTGCTCGGCTGCGCGTTCGGCGCGTGGGCGGGCGGCAAGCTCGCGGACCACTGGGGCCGCACCCGGGTCATGGTGCTCGGCGCCGTGCTGTTCTTCGTGTCGTCGATCCTGTCGGCGATCGCGTTCAGCGTCTGGGACCTGATCATCTGGCGGATCATGGCCGGCATCGGGATCGGCATCGCGTCGGTGATCGCCCCGGCGTACATCGCGGAGATCGCGCCCGCGGCGCTGCGCGGCCGGCTCGGGTCGCTGCAGCAGCTCGCCATCACCATCGGCATCTTCGCCGCGCTGCTGTCGGACCAGCTGCTGCAGGAGGCCGCGGGCGGGGCGTCCGAGGTGCTGTGGCTGGGCTGGGAGGCCTGGCGCTGGATGTTCCTGGTCGCCGTCGTGCCGGCGGCGGTCTACGGCATCCTCGCGCTGCGGATCCCGGAGTCCCCGCGCTACCTGGTCGCGAAGGGCCGGCGGGACGAGGCCGTGGCGGTGCTCGCGTCGGTGCTCGGCCCGGACGAGGACGCCGAGGAGCGCGTCGCGCAGATCCAGCAGACGATCGAGAAGGACAAGGAGCTCGAGGCGCAGGCGACCCTGCGCGGCCCCCGCTTCGGGCTGCTGCCGGTGGTGTGGGTCGGGATCCTGCTGTCGGTGTTCCAGCAGTTCGTCGGCATCAACGTGATCTTCTACTACTCGACGACGCTGTGGCAGGCGGTCGGGTTCGACGAGAGCCAGTCGTTCCTCGTCTCCACCATCACGGCGGTGACGAACGTGGCGGTGACGTTCATCGCGATCGCCCTGATCGACAAGGTGGGGCGGCGCCCGATCCTGCTGACCGGCTCGGCGGGCATGACGATCTCGCTCGCCGTGATGGCCCTCGCGTTCACGCAGGCGACCGGGTCCGGCGAGGACGTGTCCCTCGCGTCGCCGTGGGGCCCGGTGGCCCTGGTCGCCGCGAACGCGTTCGTCGTGTTCTTCGGCGCGTCGTGGGGCCCGCTGGTCTGGGTGCTGCTCGGCGAGATGTTCCCGAACCGCATCCGCGCCGCCGCCCTCGGGGTGGCCGCTGCCGCGCAGTGGATCGCGAACTTCCTCATCACGGTGACGTTCCCGCCGCTGCTGGACGCGTTCGGGGCGACGGGCCCGTACCTGATGTACGCCGTGTTCGCCGGGCTGTCGTTCTTCTTCGTGCTCGGCAAGGTGCCCGAGACCAAGGGCGTCGAGCTGGAGGACATGGAGAACCTGCCGCCGGCCCGCGAGGCCAAGCGCGCCTGACCCGCCGGTTTGCCCACGGCCGAGCCCCTCGCGGAAACTTCGCGGGGGGCTCGGCCGTTGAGGACTTCGGTCAGCCATCGCTCGAAGGGACGCATCGTGGAACGCCGCACCAGCACGCCGCCGGCCGCGCACCGGGCGGGGGTGGCCCGGTGACCGCCCTCGTCGCGCACGACGTCCGGGCGGGCTACGGCGGGGCGCCGGTGCTCGACGGCGTGAGCCTGTCGGTCGAGCCCGGGCAGACCGTCGGGCTGATCGGCCCGTCGGGGGCCGGCAAGTCGACGCTGGTGCAGGTGCTGCTCGGCCGGCTGAAGGCCACGCAGGGTCGCGCCACGTGGGGCGGGCGTCCCGTGGCGAGGATGTCGCGCAAGGAGGCCAAGGCGTTCCGGTCCGTGGTCCGCGCGGTGCACCAGGACGGCATCGTCGGCGTCGACTCGCGCACCCCGGTGCGCAAGGTGCTCGCCGCCACGCTCACGGACGCCCGCAAGGCCGGCCGGGCGACCGGCCTGGAGCCGGAGGACGTGCTGGCCCGCGTCGGCCTCGAGCCCCGCTACCTGGACCGCTCGCTGCACTCCCTGTCGGGCGGCGAGAAGCAGCGGCTGGCGCTGGCCGACGCCCTGGCGACGCGCCCCGAGGTGCTCGTGCTCGACGAGCCCGCGACCGCCCTGGACCCGGCGCTGCGCGAGCAGGTCGCGGACCAGCTGGTCGGGCTCGCGGACTCCGGCGTGGGGCTGCTGGTGGTGTCGCACGACCTGCGCCTCGTCGACCGGCTCGCGGAGACGGTGCACGTGCTCGCCGAGGGCCGGCTGGTGGAGTCCGGGACGGTGCGCTCGCTGCTGTCCGACCCGCAGCACCCGCAGACCCGCGAGCTCGCGGAGGCGTTCCCGGAGGCCGTCGGCGCGTTCCGGTGACGGGTAGGGTCGGTCCGACCTGCCCGCGACGCCCAGGAGCCGCCCCGTGACCGCACCGGCCAGCCGCCCCGCGCCCCGGGGCGGGCGTGGTGAGGCGCGGCGCCGGCGCATCCTCGAGGCCGCCGTGCGGGTGATCGGCACCGGCGGCCTGGCGGCCGTGACCCACCGCGCGGTGGCGGACGAGGCGGGCGTGCCGCTCGGGTCCACCACGTACTACTTCCGCGACCGCGAGGACCTGCTGCAGCAGACGATGGCGCACGCGGTCGAGATCGAGGCCGGGCGGATGGCCGACGCGGTCGACGCGGTGCACGGGGAGCCGAGCGTGGACCGCTCGGTGACCCTGCTGACGGCGATCTTCCTGGACAAGTCGGTGGCCGACCCGCTGTACGACCTCGCGCTGTTCGAGATGTTCCTCGAGGCCACCCGGAACCCGTCGGTGCGCGCGCAGACGCGCCAGTGGTCGGAGCTCATCGCCGGGATCGTGGACCGGCTGCTGCCGCCGACGACGCCGGACGTGCCGCGCGCCGTGGTCGTGCAGGTGGTCGCGGCGCTGATCGACGGCCTCATGCTCGAGGCGGCCTCCAACCGGGAGCTCACGGTGCCCGAGCTCGCCGCCCACCTGCGCACCGTCATCGAGCGCTTCGCCGCCTGACCCCGCCGGGTCGCCAGGGACGTACGTCCCGCGACACGTCGCGCCCAAACCTGTACATCTGTACTTGTACAAAAGTACAGGTTCCGAGCCGCCGTCCACGACGACCCGGGTCCGCTCAGCGACGAGCTACGAGGAAGTGGCGATGAGCACGACTCCCCCCGCGGCAGGGCCGGCGGCGCCGGCGCGCCCCGCCTTCCGGCTGTTCGACATGGTGCTGTTCTCGGTGGCCGCGATGCTGCTGCTCTCGCAGCTCACCGTCACCGCGTCCGTCGGGCCCACCGCGATCTTCTGGACCCTCCTGATCATCGTCGCGTTCTTCGTCCCCTACGGGCTGGCGACCGCCGAGCTCGGCTCCGCGTACCCCGACGCCGGCGGCATCTACGCCTGGGTCGTCCGGGCGTTCGGCAACCGCTGGGGCAGCCGGGTGTCGTGGTGGTACTGGGTGAACGTCGGCCTCTGGGTGCCCAGCGTGTACCTGATGTTCTCGGGCGCGATCTCCTCGATGTTCTTCGACGGGCACCTGAGCTTCTGGGTGCAGATCGCGATCACCGTCGTGCTGATCTGGGTGAACTACTGGGTCAACGCCCGCAGCCTCGAGACCGGCACCTGGGTGTCGAACGTGGGCGCCGGGATCACCCTCGCCGTCATCGTCGCGCTCGCCGTCGCCGGCGGCCTCTACGCCCACGCCCACGGCTCCGCGACGCACTGGACGTGGTCCGAGGTGCTGCCGACGGACACGCTGCCGGCCCTCGCGACCGCCCTGCCGATCCTCATCTACAACTTCCTCGGCTTCGAGCTCATGTCGTCGGCGTCCGCCCAGATGGAGAACCCGCGGCGGGACGTCCCCCGGACCATCGCTGTCGCCGGCGCCCTCATCGGCGGCTTCTACCTGATCGCCACCGTCGGCATGCAGCTCATCCTCCCGGCGGGCGAGATCTCCGAGACCACCGGCCTCATGGACGCCCTGCGGATCGGCTTCGGCGACTCCGCCGTCGCGCACGTGCTCGTCACGGTCCTCGGCGTGGGCGCGCTGTTCTGCTTCTTCGCGTGCCTCGTGCCGTGGACGATCGGCGCGAACATCGCCGCCGCGGAGTCCGCCCAGCAGGGCGACCTGCCGCGCGTGTTCGCCCGCACGCACCCCGAGCGCGGCACCCCGGTCGGCGCCGCGATGCTCTGCTCCGTCGTGGGCACGGTGTTCACCGTCGGGTACGCCGTCCTCTTCGCCTTCACGGACGGCGCGGTCGACGACGTGTTCTGGAACCTGTTCGCGTTCTCGTCGGTGATCTTCCTGCTGCCGTACATCGTCATGATGCTGGCGTTCGGCAAGCTCCGCCGGATCGACCCCGACCGCGCCCGCCCCTACCGGGTGCCCGGCGGCCTCGTGCTCACCCGCCTCATCACCTGGGTCCCGACCGTGCTGCTCGGGGCGGCCGCCGTGTTCTTCGTCTGGAACCCCTTCGACTACTCCTGGTCCGTCACCGGGTCGATCCTCCTCGGCCTCGCCGTGACCGTCGCGCTGCAGGAGTGGTTCTGCCACAAGTCGCCGCAGTGGACGCGCCAGCGCGCGCTCGAGCGGGGCGAGGACCCCGACACCGCCGTCCAGTTCGCGGACGCCGCCTCCTGACGGCGGGCCCGCACCACCCCACCCCCGCGCGCGCCGCACGACGCGCGCACCGCACCGCACCGCACCGCACCGAACCAGGAGAGAGCAGGACGATGACGTACACGCACACCTCCACCCCCGCCGCCGACGGCTACCGCATGCCGGCCGAGTGGGAGCACCACAGCGGCTGCTGGCTCGTCTGGCCCGAGCGGCCGGACAACTGGCGGCTCGGGGCCAAGCCCGCCCAGGAGGCGTTCACCGCCGTCGCCACGGCCGTCGCCGAGGGCGAGCCGGTCACGGTCGCGGTGTCCGCCCGGCAGTACGACAACGCCCGCAGCCAGCTCCCCGAGCACGTGCGGGTCGTCGAGATGTCGAACGACGACGCCTGGATGCGCGACATCGGCCCGACCTTCGTCGTCGACGCCACCGGCGACGTCCGCGGCGTCGACTGGGACTTCAACGCCTGGGGCGGGCTGGTGGACGGCCTCTACTTCCCCTGGGCGCAGGACGACGCCGTCGCCCGCAAGGTGCTCGAGGTCGAGGGCCGCGACCGGTACAAGGCGCCGCTGGTCCTCGAGGGCGGGTCCATCGACGTCGACGGCGAGGGCACGGTGCTCGTCACCGAGGAGTGCCTGCTGTCCGCCGGCCGCAACCCCGACCTCACCCGCGAGCAGATCGAGCAGCACCTGCGCGACCACCTGGGCGTCGAGGTCGTGATCTGGCTGCCGTACGGCGTGTACCTCGACGAGACCAACGGCCACGTCGACAACTTCTGCCGGTTCGTGCGCCCCGGCGTCGTCATGCTCACCTGGACCGACGACGAGACCGACCCGCAGCACGAGCGGTCGGCCGCCGCGCTCGCCGTGCTGGAGTCCGCGACCGACGCCCGCGGCCGGGCGCTCCGCGTGGTGAAGATCCACCAGCCCGGGCCGATCCTCATCACCGAGGAGGAGGCCGCCGGCGTGGACTCCGTGGCCGGCACGCTGCCGCGCGAGGCGGGCGACCGCCTGGCCGGGTCCTACGTGAACTCGTACATCGGCAACGACGTCGTCGTGCTGCCGCTGTTCGACGACCCGCACGACGACGCCGCGGTCGCCGCGTACACCGAGCTGTTCGCCCCGCGCCGGGTGCTCACCGTGCCGGGCCGGGAGATCCTGCTCGGCGGCGGCAACGTGCACTGCATCACCCAGCAGGTCCCCTCGGGTCGCTGACCCGCGCGCCCCCCGGGCGCCCCCTCACCACCACCCCGAACGGACGGGCGCACGCCCGCGCCGCGACCCGTGCTGCCCGCGACCGGGCACCGAGCAAGGAGAGACCCCATGACCGTCCGCCACTTCCTCGACACCAGCGACCTGACCAAGGCCGAGGTGCTCGACATCGTCCGGCTCGGCCTGAGCCTCAAGGAGTGCATCCGCGCCGGGTACTACCCGCCGCTGCTCGCCCACCGCACGCTCGGCATGATCTTCGAGCAGTCGTCCACCCGGACCCGGGTGTCCTTCGAGACCGCGATGACCCAGCTCGGCGGCCACGCGCAGTACCTCGCCCCCGGGCAGATCCAGCTCGGCGGGCACGAGACGATGGAGGACACCGCCCGGGTCCTGTCCCGGCTGGTCGACGTGGTCATGGCGCGGGTGGCCCGGCACCGCACCGTCGTCGAGCTGGCGGCGCACGCGACCGTCCCCGTCATCAACGGGATGTCGGACTACAACCACCCCACGCAGGAGATCGGCGACCTCATCACGATGGTCGAGCACCTGCCGGCCGGCAAGCGGCTGGAGGACTGCAAGGTCGTGTTCGTCGGCGACGCCACCCAGGTGTGCGCCTCGCTGATGATGGTCACCACCAAGGTCGGCATGCACTTCGCCCAGTACGGCCCCGCGGGGTTCCAGCTGAAGGAGCCGATGCAGGAGATCGGGCGCGCCAACGCCGCGGTGTCCGGGGGCAGCGTCACCGTCACCGACGACCGCTCGGTGCTCGAGGGCGCCGACTTCGTCTACACCGACGTCTGGTACGGCGACTACGAGGCCGAGCTCGGCGAGGCGGAGCGGCTCGCCGTGTTCATGCCCGACTACCAGGTGGACGCGGCGCTCATGGCGCTGGCCGGCCCGCAGGCGCAGTTCCTGCACTGCCTGCCCGCCACGCGCGGCGAGGAGGTCACCGACGAGGTGCTGGACTCCCCCGCGTCGCTCGCGTTCGAGGAGGCCGGGAACCGGCTCACCGCCCAGCGCGCGCTGCTCGTGTACTTCCTGCGGCCCGAGCTCGCGGACCCGCACAAGGTCGCGGCTGCGCGGGCCCGGCTCGACGCCGTCCTCGCCGAGATCCGCTGAGGCCGCCGTGTCCCGCATCGTCATCGCCCTCGGCGGCAACGCCCTCGGCCAGGACCCCGCCGAGCAGCGGGAGCGCATCGCCGCCGCGGCGCCGTCCCTGGTCGGGCTGATCGCCCAGGGCCACGAGATCATCGTCACCCACGGCAACGGGCCGCAGGTCGGCGCCATCCACCGGGCGTTCGAGCAGGCCTCGGCCGTGGACCCCACGGTCCCCGCGATGCCCCTGCCCGAGTGCACGGCGCTCAGCCAGGGGTACATCGGGTACCACCTGCAGCAGGGGCTGCTCGCCGAGCTGCAGCGGGTCGGCATGCCGTGGCACGTCGCCACGGTCGTCACGCAGGTCGTCGTCGACCCCGGGGACCCGGCGTTCGGCGCGCCGACCAAGCCGATCGGCGCGTTCACCGACGAGGCGACCGCGCGGCGGCGCATGGCGGAGGAGCCCGGGCTCCGGATGGTCGAGGACTCGGGCCGCGGCTGGCGCGCCGTGGTCGCGTCCCCGCGCCCGGTCGACATCGTCGAGCGCGACTCGATCCTCAACCTGCTGGACCACGAGTTCATCGTGATCGCGTGCGGCGGGGGCGGGGTGCCCGTGGTGCGCGACGCGGCCGGCCTGCTGCACGGGGTGGAGGCGGTCGTCGACAAGGACTTCGCGGCGGCCGCGCTCGCCGAGGCCGTGGGGGCGGACGTGCTGTTCATCCTCACGGCGGTGGACCGGGTCGCGGTCGGCTTCGGCACCCCCGAGCAGCGGGACCTCGCGGAGCTCGACCTCGACACCGCGCGGCGGTACGCCGCCGCCGGCGAGTTCGGCACGGGCTCGATGCTGCCGAAGGTGCAGGCCGCGACGCAGTTCGCCGCGAGCGCCCCCGGCCGCCGCGCCGTGATCTGCTCGCTCGAGAAGGCGCCGCTCGCCATGCAGGGACGCAGCGGCACCGTCGTGCACGGCACCCCCGCCCCGGCGGCCGTCACCGCCTGAGCCCGGAGGAGGTGCCGGCCCTCACCGCGAGGCGAGGGTCAGCACCTCCTCGAGCCGGGCCGGCACCGGGCGGGCCTCCCCCGGCACCCCGGCGGCCGCGAGCGCCCGGCCGGCCGCGGCGACGTCGGCGCCCGCCACCCGCAC
>JAEWGQ010000284.1 GCA_023388235.1 Actinomycetes bacterium
GCCGGTGGTCGTCACGGCGGCATCCTCCCGCACGCGGCCACCCGCACAGGAACTGCACACCGGAGGCCGGGCGTCCGGGCGCGACGGTCACCGCCACCCGGCGCCGCCCCGCGACGGACGGCTTGCCGAACAGCCGGACCTGGGCCGTCGGCACCGCGAGCGCCGCGTCCACGCCCGCGAACCGCGGCACCCCCGTCCCCTCCGCGAGCACCGCGCACGACGCCGCCGGGCCGAGCGGCAGCACGTCACCGGCGGGCAGCCCGAGGACGGCGCGGGCGTGCAGGGCGAACTCCGACAGGTCCTGCGACGCCAGCGTGACCAGCCCGGTGTCGTGCGGGCGCGGCGAGACCTCCGAGAACAGCACCTGCTCGCCGACGACGAACAGCTCGACGCCGAACACGCCCCAGCCGCCGAGGGCCTCCGTCACCGCGGCCGCCACCCGCTGCGCCTCCGCGAGCGTGGCGGGCGCCAGGGGCGCGGGCTGCCAGGACTCCCGGTAGTCGCCGTCCACCTGGACGTGCCCGACGGGGTCGCAGAACGTCGTGCCGCCCGCGTGCCGGACCGTCAGCAGCGTGATCTCCGTGTCGAACCGCACGAACCCCTCGACGACCACCCGCACCGCCGCGCCGTCCGCCGCCGCGGCGCGGCCGCCGGTCTGCGCGGCCGTCCACGCCGGCTCGACGTCCTCGTCCGCGCGCACCACCGACTGGCCCTTGCCCGACGACGACATGACCGGCTTCACCACGCACGGCAGCCCCACCGCCGCGACGGCCGCCCGCAGGTCGTCGAGCGAGTCCACGAACCGGTACGGCGACGTCGGCAGCCCGAGGTCCTCGGCCGCGAGCCGCCGGATGCCCTCGCGGTCCATGGTGAGCCGGGTGGCGCGGGCGGTCGGCACGACGCGGACCCCGGCGGCCTCGACGTCGGCCAGCACCTCGGTGGCGATGGCCTCGATCTCCGGGACCACCACGTGGGGTCGCTCGGCGTCCAGCACGGCCCGCAGCGCGACCGGGTCGAGCATGTCCACGACGTGCGACCGGTGGGCGACCTGCATCGCGGGCGCGTCCGGGTAGCGGTCGACGGCGACGACCTCGACGCCGAGCCGCTGCAGCTCGATCGCGACCTCCTTGCCGAGCTCGCCGGAGCCGAGCAGCAGCGCGCGGGTGGCGCCGGGGGTGAGCGGGGTGCCGAGGGCGCCGGTGGTCGTCACGGCGGCATCCTCCCGCACGCGGCCACCCGCACAGGAACTGCACACCGGAGGCCGGGCGCCCGGGCGCGACGGTCGTACCCTGGACCCCATGCCCCTGTCGACCGCGCTCGCGGCCACGCTCCCCGCCGTCGGTGCCCAGCCCGCGCTCCTGCCGGACTGGCTGGACGCGGAGCACCTGATCTCCTCGTTCGGCTCGTACGCGCTGATCGGGATCGTCATCGTCGTCTTCATCGAGACGGGGCTGCTGTTCCCGTTCCTGCCGGGCGACTCGCTGCTGTTCACGGCGGGCATGCTCGTGGCGCACCGCGAGCTGGACTTCCCGCTGTGGCTGCTGTGCCTGCTGCTGTTCGGGGCGGCGTTCCTGGGCGACCAGCTCGCCTACCTCATCGGGCACAAGGCCGGCCCGCGGCTGTTCAGCCGGCCGGACTCGCGGATCTTCAAGCAGCAGTACATCGACCAGACGTACAAGTACTTCGACAAGTACGGCGGCCGGACGATCATCGTGGCGCGCTTCGTGCCGATCGTGCGGACCTACGCCCCCGTCGCGGCCGGCGTCGGGAAGATGAGCTACAAGCACTTCGTCTCGTTCAACGTCATCGGGGCGCTGCTGTGGGGCGTGGGCGTCACCCTGCTGGGCTACGTGCTGGGCAACGTCACGTTCGTCAAGGACAACATCGAGGTCCTGCTGGTCCTCATCGTGCTGATCTCGGTGGTCCCGATCGCCATCGAGGTGCTGCGCAGCCGGCGCGAGTCCCGGCGCCTCGCCGCGACCGGCGGCCGGGACCCGCAGGTCGACGAGCCGGCCGAGCGCGCCGAGGTGGAGCGGAAGGCGTTCGACCAGTGACCCGCCCCGTCACGTCCTGGCTGTCCGACATGGACGGCGTGCTGGTGCACGAGGGCGTGGCGCTGCCGGGGGCGCCGGAGTTCGTCCGCGCGCTGCGCGACGGGGGCCACCGGTTCCTCGTGCTGACGAACAACTCGATCTTCACGCCGCGGGACCTGCGCGCCCGGCTCGCGGCGTCCGGCATCGACCTCGCCGAGGAGTCGCTGTGGACGTCCGCGCTGGCGACGGCGCAGTTCCTCGACGACCAGGTGCCCGGCGGCTCGGCGTACGTCATCGGCGAGGCGGGGCTCACGACGGCGCTGTACGAGGCCGGGTACACCCTGACGTCGGCGGACCCGGACTTCGTGGTGCTCGGGGAGACGCGGACCTACTCGTTCGAGGCGATCACGCGGGCCATCCGGCTGATCCAGGGCGGCGCGCGGTTCATCGCGACCAACCCGGACGTCACGGGGCCGAGCCAGGAGGGCGACCTGCCCGCGACGGGCGCCGTGGCCGCGATGATCACCGCGGCGACCGGGCGGCAGCCGTACTTCGTGGGCAAGCCGAACCCGATGATGATCCGGTCCGCGCTGAACCGGATCGACGCGCACTCCGAGACCACGGCGATGGTCGGCGACCGGATGGACACCGACGTCGTGGCCGGCATCGAGGCCGGGCTGCGCACGTTCCTGGTGCTGACCGGATCGACGCGCGCCGAGGACGTGCAGCGGTACCCGTTCCGGCCGACGCAGGTGCTCGACTCGGTCGCGGACCTGGTGGACCGGGTGCCCGAGTGGGCGGCCGGGCCGGCCTGAGCCCTCGGTCCCACGACCGGGCCGCGCGCCCGGGGAGGATGCCGGGATGACGACCTCGACCGCGCGCCCCGCCGCGAGGCGCCGCCGGATCCCCCGCGGGTGGGTGCCGAACCAGCACGGCGCCTGGGCGATGGTCGTCGCGCCCCCGGTGGTCGGGGCGCTGGTGGCCGGGCCGACGGCGTGGCACCTGCTGCTGCTGCTCGCGTGGCTGGCCGCGTACTGCACGTACTTCGCCGCGACCCAGTGGCTGCGGTCCGGGCGCCGGCCCCGGTACCGCGCGCCGGTGGCCGGCTTCGGCGCCGCGACGGCGGTGCTCGGGGTGCCGCTGCTCGTCGCGCACCCGGGGCTGCTGCGCTGGGCGCCGGTGTACGCGGTGCTGCTCGGCCTGAGCCTGCGGTACGCCGCGCGGCGCGCGGACCGGTCGTACGCGAACGACCTGGTGACGATCGCCGCCGCGGCGCTGCTCACCGTGGTCGCCGCGGGCCTCGGGCGGCCGGCGGCCGGCTGGTGGCCGCCCGGCGCGGACGACGGCGCGGCGTGGGCGGCGACCGCCCTGCTCGCCGCGTACCTGGTGGGCACGGTGCCCTACGTGAAGTCGATGATCCGCGAGCGCGACCGGCCGGGCACGTACCGCCTGTCCACCGGGTACCACGGCGCCCTGGTGGCGGCGGCGCTGGTGCTCGCCGCGCTCGGCCGGCCCGGCGGCGCGGGCGGGTGGGCGCTCGTGCTGCTCGCCTGGGCGCTGCTGCTGCGCGCCGCCGTGCTCCCGCGCCGCGGGCGGGTGCGTCCCGCGGTGATCGGCGCGGGCGAGGTCGTCGCGACCCTCGCCGTCACCGCCGTGACGCTCGCCGTCGTCTGAGCGCCCCCGCGCCGGTCAGGCCAGGCCGAGGTCGGCCAGGTCGAACAGGTAGTGGTACGGGACGCCGAGCGCCTCGATCTTCTCGCGCGCGCCGGTCGCGCGGTCCACGATCACCGCGACGCCGCGGACGTCGGCCCCGGCCTCCCGCGCCGCCTCGACCGCCGCGATGGGCGAGGCCCCGGTGGTCGACGTGTCCTCGAGCACGACCACGGGCCGCCCCGCGATGGCGGGGCCCTCGATGCGGCGCTGCATGCCGTGCGCCTTGGCCTCCTTGCGCACGACGAACGCGTCCAGGTCCTGCCCGCGCGACGCCGCGGCGTGCAGCAGGGCCGTCGCGACGGGGTCCGCGCCGAGCGTCAGGCCGCCGACCGCCTCGACCTCCGCGGTGCCGAGCCCGACCTCCTCCAGCCGGTCCAGCAGCACGTGCCCGACCAGCGGGGCGGCCCGGTGGTGCAGGGTGACGCGCCGCAGGTCGACGTAGTAGTCGGCCTCGCGACCGGAGGACAGCGTGACCCGGCCGCGCACGACGGCGAGCTCGACGATCAGGTCGCGCAGCTGCTCGCGCGGGGTCGGGGACATCGGGGAGTTCGTCACGCCCGCCAGGGTAACCGCGGTCAGGGACCGACCACGCGGTCCTGCCGCGCCTCGCCCAGCCGGCGCACCGCACCGCGCGGCAGCGCCCGCAGCAGGCCGGACGCCAGCTGGTAGCGCAGGCTCGGGGTCGAGATCACGGCGCCCCGGCGGACGTCCGCGAGCGCCGTGGCGACCACGCGGTCCGCCGACAGCCAGGCGATCTCCGGGTAGGACTCCGCGCCGCGCAGGCCCGCCCGGTCGTGGAACTCCGTGTGCGTGAGGCCCGGGCACAGCGCGGTCGCGGTGACGCCCGTGCCCTCGAGCTCGACCGCCAGGCCCTCGGTGAACGTGCGGACCCACGCCTTCGCCGCCGAGTACGTCCCGCCCGCCATCAGCGCCGCGACCGACGCCACGTTGAGGATCGCCCCGCGGCCGCGCGCCACCATCGCGCCCGCCGCGGCGTGCGACAGCACGAGGACCGCGCGGACCATGAGGTCGAGCGACTCCTCCTCGCGCGCCAGGTCGCCGCCGACGAAGTGCTGGCCGATGCCGTGGCCCGCGTTGTTCACCAGCAGGCCCACGGGACGCTCGTCGCTGCGCAGGCGGTCGGCCACGCGCTCGAGGTCGGCGCGGTCGGTCAGGTCGGCGGTCAGCACCTCGGCGTGCACGCCCGCGGCGGCCCGGAGCTGGCCGGCGAGGCGCTCCAGCTTCTCGGTGTCCCGGGCCACCAGGACGACGTCGTGCCGGGCGGTGGCGAGCTGCCACGCGAACTCGAGCCCCAGCCCGGCGCTGGCACCCGTGATCAGTGCGGTTCCCATGCCGCCACCCTACGGACGGGGTCGCCGGTCTGTCTCCGGGTAGCGCCGCGGACGGGGCTCGCGCCCGGCTTGCGGGGCTGTCGGGGGCGGCCGGTAGCGTGCCGGGCATGCGCCTCGCCACCTGGAACGTGAACTCCGTCCGCACCCGCGTCGACCGCGTGATCGCGTTCCTGGAGCGCTCCGGCACCGACGTGCTGGCGATGCAGGAGACCAAGTGCAAGGACGAGCAGTTCCCGCGCGAGGCGTTCGAGTCCGCGGGCTACGAGGTCGTCACCAGCGGGTTCAGCCAGTGGAACGGCGTCGCGATCGCCTCCCGCGTCGGGATCGCGGACGTCGAGCACGCGTTCGCCGGGCAGCCCGGCTGGGGCGAGGACCCGGTGACCGAGGCCCGGGCGCTCGGCGCGACCTGCGGCGGGGTGCGGGTGTGGAGCCTGTACGCCCCAAACGGGCGCGAGATCGGCGACCCGCACTTCGAGTACAAGCTCCGCTGGCTGGAGGCCCTGCAGCAGGAGGCCGGGCGCTGGATCGGCGAGGACCCGTCGCTGCCCGTGGCGCTCGTCGGCGACTGGAACGTGGCCCCGCTCGACACGGACGTGTGGGACATCGCGCTGTTCGCCGGGCGCACGCACGTCACGCCGGCCGAGCGGGACGCCATCGCCGCGTTCGGCGCCGCGGGCTACACCGAGGTCTCGCGCGAGCACGTGCCCGCCGAGCACACGTACACCTACTGGGACTACCAGCAGCTCCGGTTCCCCCGCAACGAGGGCATGCGCATCGACTTCACCTGGGCCTCCCCCGCCCTCGCGGCGCGGGTGACCGGCGCGAGCATCGAGCGGAACGAGCGCAAGGGCAAGGCGCCCTCGGACCACGTCCCGGTGGTGCTCGACATCGCCGACGCCGCCTGAGACCCGCGGCGCGCGCGGCTCCGCTAGGTTCGGCCCATGACCACGCCCGAGGGTGCCCCCGCGCCCGGATCCGACCGTCCGTTCGCCGCGCCCGGCACCGGGTCGGGCTGGGGTGACGCCCCCGGCGCGCCCGCGCCCTCCGGGTACGAGGCGCAGCGGGCGACGGAGCCGGGCGGGACGTCGCCCTACGCGGTGCCGGGCGCCGGCCAGGCGGGGCCCGACGGCGCGCCGACCGGGTACGGGACGGCCGACCCGTACGGCGCGACCCCCGGGTACGGGCAGCAGCCCTCCGGGTACGGGCAGCCGGGGTACGCGCAGCCGGGGTACGCACAGCCCGGGTACGGGCAGCAGCAGCCCGCCGGGCAGGGGTACGAGCAGCCGGGGTACGGACAGGCCGGGTACGGGCAGCAGCCCGCCGGGCAGCCGGGGTACGGACAGACCGGGTACGCGCAGGCCGGGTACGGCACGACCGACCCGTACGGCGCCGCCCAGCCCGGGTACGGCGCGGGGTACGGGGCCGCACCGGGGTACGGCCTCGACCCGTACGGCGCCGCGCCGGCCTACGGCGCCGCCGACCCGTACGGCACGGCACCCGGTGCCGCGCAGCCCGGCTACCCGTCGGCCCCGCCGCCGTACGGCGGCCCGTACGCCGGCGCACCCGCGTACGGCCCCTACGGCGGGTGGGCCCCGCCGGTCGCCCCGCCGACGGAGGGCCTGGCGATCGCGTCCCTCGTGCTGTCGTGCGCGAGCTTCCTCGTGGGCGTCACCGCGCCGGTGGGCCTGGGGCTGGGCATCGCGGCGCTGCGCCGGATCGGGCGGACGGGCGCGCAGGGCCGCGGCCTGGCGATCGCCGGGATCATCGTGGGCGGCATCGTCACGGCGTTCATGGTCGGCTTCCTCCTGCTGATGTTCGGCGTGACGGCGAGCAGCTACACGTTCGGGATGACGAGCGCGGCCGCGGTGGCCGACCCGGTCGCGCACGGGCTCGCCGTGCTGGGGGCGGCGCCACGGTGACCGACCGGTTCGCCTACCCGGACCCGTACTACGCCCCGGGCTGGACCCCGCCCCGGCCCCGGACCGACGGGGTCGCGGTCGCGTCGCTCGTGACCGGGGTGCTCGGGCTCGGGCCGGTCGCGCTGGGGCTGGGGATCGCCGGGCTGCGGCGCACGCGGCCCGGGCGCCTGGGCGGGCGCGGGTTCGCGGTCGCGGGCGTCGTGCTGGGGGCGGTCGGCACGCTGGCGTGGCTGGCGGTGGTGGCGCTGGTGCTGACGGTCCTCGCGGCCACCCGCCAGCTGCCGGCCGACGTCGCCGAGCCGACCGACGCGCACGCGGTGCAGCTCGTCACGGGCAACTGCCTGGCGGAGCTGCCGGCGGACGGGCGCGTCGACCGCGTGCGGGTCGTGCCCTGCGCCGACCGGCACGCCGCGCAGGTGGTCACGTCCTACGACTTCGGGGACGCCCCGTGGCCGGGCACGGACGCCGCGGCGCAGCGGGTGGCGGCGGCGTGCGACCTCACCGACGACGAGCGCGCGGCGGGCGCGCACATGGTGGCGTGGGCGCCGACCCGCGACTCGTGGGCCCGCGGTGACCGCACCGGCCTGTGCCTGGTCGTGCTGCCCGAGCCGGCGGCGGGGTCGGCGCCCGGCGGGGACTGACCCGCCCCGGTCCGGGCGGGCGCGCTCAGAGCGCCGTGGTCAGGTGCGCCTGCACGTGCGCGCGCACGATGCCCGCCATGTCGGTGCTGCCGCCGTCCAGCAGCCACTGCACCTGCAGGCCGTCCATCAGGGCGACGAGCTCGACGCCCGCCGTCGCGGGGTCCACGCCGTCGCGCAGCGCCCCCGCCTCCGCGGCCCGGCGGTAGGCCGTGCCGGTCGCCTCCCGCGCGCGGCGGTACCGGTCCTGGAAGTACGCGTGCGCGGGGTGGTCGGCCGCCGTGGCCTCGGCCGACAGCACCGCGTACAGCTCGACGATCCCGCGCCGCGCGGCGTTCCGCTCGACCACGTCCACGAGGCGGCGCAGCCCGTCGAGCCCTCCGGCGTCGTCCGCGCCGATCCAGGCGCTGTCCACGTCGTCCCGGTGCTCCAGCACCGCCAGCAGCAGCGACTCCTTGGTCGGGAAGTGGTGGAGCAGCCCGGGGTGGGAGATGCCGCAGCGCGCGGCGATCTCGCGCAGCGACGCCCCGCGGTACCCGGCCTCGCCGAACAGGGCCATGGCCTGGTCGATGATCTCCCGGCGCTTGGCGCGCCCCTTCGCGTACCCCCGCTGCACCTCGACGGACATGTCCCACGCTCCCCGCTGACGGCCCGTGGCGCCCCGCACGGCGCCGGCGTCAGCGTCTCACAGGCGGGCCCCGCTGCGACGCGCGTCACGGCGACCCGCGGGCCGTCCGTCCCGGACGTGGTGACGGCCCAGGTGAGAGGCTGGACGCACCGGTGCGCGAGGGGCGCCGCCGGACGGGCGAGGGAGGCGCAGGACATGGCAGCACCGCGGGTCGTCGTGGTCGGGGGCGGGTACGGCGGGGCGCGGGTCGCGTCGCTGCTCGACGACGTGGCCGAGGTCGTGCTGGTCGAGCCGAAGGACGCGTTCGTGCACGCCTCGGCGGCGCTGCGCGCGGCGGTCGACCCCGTGTGGGAGTCCCGCGTGTTCTTCCCGTACGACCGGCTGCTCGAGCGGGGCCGCATCCTGCACCAGCGCGTCGAGCGCGCCACGTCCGCGGGCGTGCAGCTCGGCGACGGCACGTCCCTCGACGCGGACTACCTGGTGCTCGCCACCGGCACGTCGTACCCGTTCCCGGCGAAGTTCATCGAGGCCGAGACGCACGTCGCCCAGGCCCGGCTCGCCCGGATGCGCGCGGGGCTGGAGCAGGCGCAGCGGGTGCTCGTGGTCGGCGCCGGCGCCGTGGGGCTCGAGCTCGTCGGCGAGCTGCTGGACGCCTACCCGCACCTGGCGGTCACCGTCGTGGACCAGGCGGAGGACGCCCTGATGAGCGGCGACTACCTGCCGGAGCTGCGGGCCGCGGTGCACGAGCAGCTCGACGGCCGCGACGTGCGGTTCGTGCTGGGGTCCCGGCTCGGGTACCTGCCGCCGGTGGACGTCGGCGTGCACGAGCCGTTCGTCGTGCACACCGAGGCGGGCGAGCGCATCGAGGCGCAGATGTGGTTCCGCTGCTACGGCAACCTGCCGGCGAGCGACTACCTGGCGGGCGACCTCGCGGACGTCCGGAACGGGCTCGGCGAGGTGCGGGTCGAGCCGACCCTGGCGCTGACCGGCCACCCCACCGTGTTCGCCGTCGGCGACATCACCGACGTGCCGGAGTCGAAGCGCGCGTCCGCCGCCCGCGACCACGCCGCGGTCGTCGCGCAGAACATCCGCGCCGCGATCGCCGGCGAGCAGCCGGGCGCGACGTACGCGCCCGCCCCGGAGCGGATCGTGCTGCCGCTCGGGCGCACGGGCGGCGCGTCGCAGGTCGTGGACGAGGACGGCACCCGCCGCGTGCTCGGGGCGGAGGAGACGAGCCGGATCAAGGGCGCGGACCTCTACTCGACCGCGATGGCGGAGCTGTTCGGCTGACTCACGCGGCGCCGGCGGACCTGCGCCGGCGCAGGCGCGTCCAGACGAACCGGACGAGCACGATCACGATCGCCGCGTACACCGCGTAGTTGATGTAGTCGGAGTAGTGCCCGACGTCCTCCCACTGCGCGCCGAGGACGTACCCGGCGACGATGAGCGCGGTGTTCCACACGGCGCTGCCCACGGCCGTGTAGAGCAGGAACCGGCCGACGGGCATGCGCTCGAGCCCGGCCGGGATCGACACCAGCGAGCGGACGACCGGCACGCACCGGCCGATCAGCACCGCGGCGCCGCCGTGCCGCCGGAACCAGGACTCCGCCCGGTCGAGGTCCTCGACCTCCATGAGCGGCAGGCGCTCCAGCCACCGGCGCAGCCGCTGCCGGCCGAACCACAGGCCGAGGCCGTACAGCAGCCACGCGCCGGCGACCGCCCCGACGGTGGCGCCGACGATCGCACCGGCCAGCGGCATGCGGCCCTGGCTGGCGACGTACCCGGCGACGGGCAGCACCACCTCGGACGGGATCGGCGGGAACACGTTCTCCAGCGCGACCAGCAGGCCCACGCCGACGGGGCCGAGCGCGTCGACCACGCTCACCACCCACCCGGCGAGGCCGGTCAGCTCGGGCGCGCCGGAGCCGGAGGCGGCGGCGGTCAGGGCGGCGGGAGCGAGGTTCATCGCGGTCGATGGTCGCACGCTACGGCCCCCGCGGCCCCCGGACGTGCACCTACGCGGCGGACGTGCACGGCTCGTGCACACCGCGCGCACGGCACGGACGCGCCCGCCCGCCCCCGGCGGGGCGGGCGGGCGTGGTCAGCGGCTCCGCGTGCTCAGACCCGGGTGAGCACCAGGCCGGACGCGTCGTCGGCGGGGCGGGACACCCGGACGGTGTCGCCGTCGTGCACCTCGCCCGCGAGCAGCATCCGGGCCAGCCGGTCGCCGATCTCGCGCTGCACCAGCCGCCGCAGCGGGCGGGCGCCGTAGGCGGGGTCGAAGCCCTCGATCGCCAGCCACTCGCGCGCCGCGGGGTCCACGTCGAGCGTGAGCCGGCGGTCGGCGAGCCGGGCCGACAGCGACGCGACCTGCAGGTCCACGATCCGGGTGATCTCCTCGAGCGACAGCGGGTCGAACAGCACGATGTCGTCGAGCCGGTTGAGGAACTCCGGCTTGAACGCCTCGCGCACGGCGCCCATGACGGCGGCCCGGCGCTGCTCGGGGTCGAGCAGCGGGTCCACCAGGAACTGCGAGCCGAGGTTCGAGGTCAGCACCAGGATGACGTTCCGGAAGTCGACCGTGCGGCCCTGGCCGTCGGTGAGCCGCCCGTCGTCGAGCACCTGCAGCAGGATGTCGAAGACCTCCGGGTGCGCCTTCTCGACCTCGTCGAGCAGGAGCACCGAGTACGGCCGGCGCCGCACGGCCTCGGTGAGCTGGCCGCCCTCCTCGTAGCCGACGTACCCCGGGGGCGCCCCGATGAGGCGCGCGACGGAGTGCCGCTCGGCGTACTCGGACATGTCGATCCGCACCATGGCGCGCTCGTCGTCGAACAGGAAGTCCGCGAGCGCCTTGGCGAGCTCGGTCTTGCCGACGCCGGTCGGGCCGAGGAACAGGAACGACCCGGTCGGGCGGTCGGGGTCCGCGATCCCCGCGCGGGAGCGCCGCACGGCGTCCGACACCGCGGCGACGGCGGCCTTCTGGCCGATCAGCCGCTCGCCGATGACGTCCTCCATCCGGAGCAGCTTCGCGGTCTCCCCCTCGAGCAGCCGCCCGGCGGGGATGCCGGTCCACATCGCGACGACCTCGGCGATCTCGTCCGGGCCGACCTTGTCCGCGATCATCGGGGTGTCGTCCGCGACGGACGCGTCGGCCTCGCGCTCGCTGCGCTCCGCCTCGGCGATCTCCTTCTCGACGGCCGGGATCTCCCCGTACTGCAGGCGCGCGGCCGCGGCGAGGTCGCCCTCGCGCAGCAGCCGGTCCGCGGTGGAGCGCAGGTCGTCCAGGCGCGCCTTGAGGTCGCCGACCAGGTTGTGCCCGGCCTTCTCCTTCTCCCAGCGCGCGGTCAGCCCGGCGAGCTCCTCGCGGCGGTCGGCCAGGTCGGCGCGCAGCTTCTCCAGCCGCTCGCGGGAGGCCGGGTCGTCCGCCTCGGACAGCACGACCTCCTCCATCTCGAGGCGGGTCACGGCGCGCTGCAGCTCGTCGATCTCGACCGGCGAGGAGTCGAGCTCCATCCGCAGCCGGGACGCGGCCTCGTCCACCAGGTCGATCGCCTTGTCCGGCAGCTGCCGGCCGGTGATGTACCGGTCGGACAGCGCGGCCGCGGCGACGAGCGCGGCGTCCGAGATGGTCACCTTGTGGTGCGCCTCGTACCGCTCCTTGAGGCCGCGCAGGATCGCGACGGTGTCCTCGACGGAGGGCTCGCCGACGAAGACCTGCTGGAACCGGCGCTCCAGCGCGGGGTCCTTCTCGATCCGCTCGCGGTACTCGTCGAGCGTCGTGGCACCGACCAGCCGGAGCTCGCCGCGCGCCAGCATGGGCTTGAGCATGTTGCCGGCGTCCATCGCGCCCTCGCCGCCGGCGCCCGCGCCGACGACGGTGTGCAGCTCGTCGATGAAGGTGACGACCTCGCCCTCGGACGAGGTGATCTCCTGCAGGACGGCCTTGAGCCGCTCCTCGAACTCGCCGCGGTACTTCGCGCCCGCGACCATGGCGGCCAGGTCGAGCGAGACCAGGCGCTTGCCGCGCAGGGACTCCGGCACGTCGCCGGCGACGATGCGCTGCGCGAGGCCCTCGACGACGGCGGTCTTGCCGACGCCGGGCTCGCCGATGAGGACGGGGTTGTTCTTGGTGCGGCGCGACAGCACCTGGATGACGCGGCGGATCTCGGCGTCCCGGCCGATGACCGGGTCGAGCTTGCCGTCCCGCGCGCGCTCGGTGAGGTCCACGCCGTACTGCTCGAGCGCCTTGTAGGTGCCCTCGGGGTTCGGGCTGGTGACGCGGGCGGAGCCGCGGACGGACGGCAGGGCGGCGGCGAGCGCGTCCCGGGAGGCGCCCTGGGCGCGCAGCGCGTCGGCCACGCCGGTCTGCCCGGCGGCCAGGCCGAGCAGCAGGTGCTCGGTGGACACGTAGTCGTCCCCGAGCGTGCGGGCCTCGGCGGAGGCGGCCTCGATCGCGGCGGCCGTCGCGCGGGACGCGGTCGGCTGCGCCACGGACGAGCCGCTCGCGGCGGGCAGGTTCACCAGGACGGCGCGCACGGCGCGACCCAGCGCACCGCGGTCGGCACCCACCGCGTCGAGCAGGCCGTTCGCCACGCCGCCCTCCTGGGCGAGCAGGGCGTTGAGCAGGTGGGCCGGCTCGAGCTGCGGGTTCCCCGCCGCGGACGCCTGCTGGATGGCGTCGCCGATGGCCTCCTGCGACTTGGTGGTGAGCTTCGCGTCCAACATCCCCTCCGTGCGTCGGGTCTCGTGCGGCCGGCGGCCGCGGGTGATCGGTCCTGCCAGGTCCAACCCCGTCGAAGTTGAGCCTATTCCGCTCAACTCTGCCCGTCGAGCCGGGCGAGCGGCCGCGACCCTTCCGCGCGCCCGCCCCGGGTGCTGGGATGGCGGCAGCGGGCGGGGACCCCTGCCCCCGGCGTCCGGGGAGGACGAGCATGAGCGTGCAGGAGCAGCCCTGGGCCGACGGCACCCCCTGCTGGGCGGAGCTCGCGGTGCCCGACCTCGACCTCGGCCGGCAGTTCTACGGCGCGCTGCTGGGCTGGGACTGGGAGGTCGGCCCGGAGGAGACCGGGTTCTACAGCCAGGGCCTGCTCGGCGGCCGGCACGTCGCCGCGCTCAACGGGTACCGGCCCGACCCGGACGCCCCGGTGGCGTGGCTGACGTTCCTCGCGACGTCCGACGCCGCCGCGACCGCGGACCGGGCCGTCGCCGCGGGCGCGCAGGTCCCGGCGCCGGTCATGGACGTCATGGGGTACGGCCGGATGGCGGTGCTCGTCGACCCCGTCGGCGCGCCCGTCGCGCTGTGGCAGGCGGGCACCTCCGTCGGCGCGCAGGTCGTCGACGAGCCCGGCGCGATGACCTGGAACGAGCACCTGTCCGCCCACCCCGGCCGGGCGCGGGAGTTCTACGCCGCCGTCGCGGGCTGGACCTACACCGACCTCAGCGCCCCGGGCTTCGACTACACCAGCGCGGAGGCCGCGGGGCGCACGGTCGGCGGCATCGGGGGCCTCGGGGGCACCGCGGGCGGAGCGGGGGCGCCCGGGTGGGCCGTCTACTTCGCGGTCGCCGACACCGACGCGACCGCGGCCGCGGCGGTCCGGCTCGGGGGCGCGGTGCACGCCGCGCCGCAGGACTCGCCCTACGGCCGGCTCGCCGGGGTGACCGGCCCGTTCGGCGAGCGGTTCTGGCTCATGTCGACCGACGAGCCCCGCAGCGCGCCCGCGGCGTGACGGGCGGCGCGGCGCGGCTACCCTCAACGCCGTGCCCATCCCCGACGACCCCGTGACCCGCCCCGGCGACGCGTTCCGGCACGCGCGGAAGGCGGAGGGCGAGCCCGTCCGCACGTTCCACCCGCGGCGGGCCACGCTCGGCGGGCGGCGGACCGACGCGCTGGACCGGCTGTGGCCGCGGTACGGGTTCTCGGTGCACGACCCGGCGCTGGGCCTCGCGCCCACCGGGCCCGACGGCACGCTCGACGCGGTCGCGCTGTTCGGCCGGTCCGCGCCGCTCGTCCTCGAGATCGGCTCCGGCATGGGCGACGCGACCGTCGCCATGGCCGCCGCCGACCCCGGCCGGGACTACCTCGCGGTCGAGGTGCACCTGCCCGGGATCGCGAACCTGCTCGCGCTCGTCGACGAGCAGGGCCTGACGAACGTGCGGGTCGCGCACGGCGACGCCCTGGACCTCGCCCGCCGGGTGCTGGCGCCGGGCTCGCTCGACGCCGTGCACCTCTACTTCCCGGACCCGTGGCCCAAGGCGCGGCACCACAAGCGGCGGATCGTCGCGCCGCCGCACGTCGCGCTGCTGCGCAGCCGGCTGGCGCTCGGCGGCACGCTGCACTGCGCGACGGACTGGGAGCCCTACGCCGAGCAGATGCTCGCGGTGGTCGACGCGGACCCCGGGCTGACCAACCCGCACCACGGGTACGCGCCCCGGCCGGAGCACCGCCCCGTCACGCGGTTCGAGCGGCGCGGCCTCGCGGCGGGCCGGGCGGTCCGGGACGTGGTCGCGACCCGCACCGCCTGACCCGGACGGTCCGGCGCGACCGGGGCCGGACGGTCCGGCGCGACCGGGGCCGGAC
>JAEWGQ010000241.1 GCA_023388235.1 Actinomycetes bacterium
TCTAGCAAGTTATTTAATTCAGAAATCTTTTTATATACTTCATCTGAAATATCTGAACTGTTTGATACTATACTTTGAATATATTCGTTACTTGATAAATCAAGTCCTTGACCTAGATCAGAAGCAAGTTTATTAGCTGTTATTGAATTTGATACAATAGCTTCACCATTTATTCCCTTTTCATCAATAGCAGTATTTAATTCCCATTGTGAAGAGTTGTTTTTTCTAGTCCATATAAGAACTTTCCCAGCCCCTATATATATTGCTTTTAAAGGTCCATCATTTATAGGTTTTTCAAAAGAGTATAGTCCTGCTGGAAGTCCAAATTCGTTACCAGCGGTTAAAGTGTAGTTATAACCATCTTCTTTCAAGAAATTACCCTTTATATTCTTTAATGACTGTTCCAGTAATGTTCCTACTTCTTCTTTTATAGGTTCTGCTTCTTCTCTTATTCTTTGCGAAATCGAATCAGTAAACCCTTTTTGAACAAATCCAAAAGTATATTCCCTAGATTCATCTTCAACGACTTCTTTAATAATTCTTACTTGATCTCTAAAATCTATTTCTTCATCTACGACTTGTATTCTATCTCCTAAACCTGCAGTAATTCCTAAATTCATAGCTTCAACCGTATATTCCGCTTTGGGCTTTGATAATTCTTCAAGTCTTTTTATTGCTTTTTCTTTAAGTTCGTTTTTATCTTCAACATCTTCAAATATTACGACTGTACTTCTATGTCTTTTATTATCTTTAGATCCCAGTCCATATAGTTTCAACGCTCTTTCATCTTCAATATAAGCTTTCCCATTGTTAACATCAGATATATCTATCCTTCTACCGTATCCACCTGTAGTGTTACCTTCTTCATCAGTAACTTGTTCACCTTTCCCAAATGGATATAATCTAGTATAGATATCATCTGCTAATATCCTTCTAGTAAACTTCTTTATATTCTTATTAAAAGCTAATCTTGAAGGTGAATCGCTCCCAAGTTCTACTATTTCTATAATTCTCTTAATCACTTTATTATTTTGAATTTCTACTCTAGTTGCAAATTCAATATCATATTTATTTATAGTTTCTTGAAAAGCTTTGAGTTTATTTATCCTAAAAAAGGAATTTTTATATTTAACTCCAAAATTGGTATTACTTTTTTTTAATAATTCAAATCTTGAACCATCTAATACTACGTTTAATACTGATTCCCAGTTTCCTTCAGGTCTCTTATCAAGTATTATTTCGCTTGATAACTCTATAACACTATCTTCACAGTAATAAGATGATGAATACAAATTCTCTCTTGAATAATTTATATCTGTAATTATAAATTCATGCCACAAAATACCATCTTTACATAATATTCTAAAATCTCTTTCAAATATTTCTGTTGACTCAAATTCCAAAGTATAGATCTCATTTATTCCTTTGGTTAATTTAGGTTTTATATCATATTGACCTATATATTCTTCATCTCTATTAAACACATAAATCATAGATATACCTCTCTATACTTTATACTTCCTACATTATTACGAGTTGATATTATTACATTGTTACTAACAGGAATTTCAAAGAAATCATAATCAATATCTAAAGCCACTTCTTGTTGACCTTGATAAGCTCTTTTATTTTTAAAATCAATTGTTAATTTTCTTCCAGAAGTTAAATTACTAAACAATAACTTCTTATTATTTCCATTTATATTTACAGAGATTGTTTCTGAACCTGTAACTTCTAAGATTTCTAATTCTATTTCAGATGTCGAAATATCTCCACCTATTGCAAACTTTTCTCCTAAATTAGCAGTTTTCAAATCACTCATGAAATAACCGTCTACAATTATAAATTTAAGCGTTACTAATGCAGTATTAAAGAATCTTTCAACTTCTACATTCTCAAGTATTGCATTAGCATATTTCTTATTTAGTTGCAGAAAACCCACTTTTTCAGAATATGCTTGAGCCTTTAATATTCTTATCTTCTCTTCTAACTCATCTCTGTTATACCTATTATTTATTATTCTTATAGGTATAGTTAGATCTTTATGTTTTCTAATTCTTTTTTTGTAAACAGGTGGAAGCCCTGCCACATTATCAAACAATAATTCGCTTGATAACTCGTTGAAATATGGTCTTTCCACTGTTCCAAAATCAGATAATACATTATTTTCAAATTTCACAATTATATTACGCAAAGCTTACCCCCTTTCTTCTGTTTCTATATCCCAACTCTCTATCCACTTGTGGAGCTACTGTATGTGCCACTTCTTTACCGTCAATCATAAATACATTATGAATAACTTGCTGTTGATTAAATATTCCTGATTTCTGCATAGCATCAGCCATTAACTGTGGTAGTTTGTTTAATGGCATTATAGCTTCTCCACCTGTTGATGGTTCTGCGAATCCTTGTAATCCTTGTAATGTAGGTAAAACTGTAGGTTGCTTAAATATACCACCTTCTCTATTCCAAGAGACACTAAACTTAGGATAAGGAATCCCAAATATTCCTTTAGCTGTTGTTACTGATATTTTAGGAAGTTTTGGCATTGGTAT
>JAEWGQ010000404.1 GCA_023388235.1 Actinomycetes bacterium
CCCTCGGGGTGGCGAGCGGCAGGCGGACGCCGGCGCGGCGGCCGGGAGCGGCGGGGTCGGACCGGGCGGCGCGGGCATCGGGGAGGATGGCGGCGTGCACGCGACCCCCGACGGACTGCCCGCTCCCGACCCCGCCCTGCTCGACGCCCTGCGCGCCGACCTCGCCGGCGTGGGCTTCACCGTCCCCGGGGTCGAGGACCTGCTGGGCCCCGTCGCGGCCGCCGCCCTGCACCGCGAGGAGCCGACGCCCGCGCTGCTCGCCACCGCCGGGCCGGACCCCCGCGCCGCGCTGGTCCGCACCTTCGTCCTCGGCGAGCCGGTGCCCGTCGCCGCGCTGGCCCGGGCGCTGCCGACCCTGGGGGTCGACGGCGCGCAGCGGCTGGGCCTGGTGGGAAAGTGCGGGGAGTCCGCGGGGTCCGGGTCTGCGGACGCGGTGCGCGTCCGGGTCGACCTGCGCCCGTACGAGGCCGTCGACGGCGCCGGCACCGTGGACTGGTGGATCGCGTCCGACCTGGGCGAGCTCGCGACGGGCGGGGCGCTGCGCACCGACCACGTGCTCGGCGTCGGCGGTGCGTCGACGACCCTCGCGCAGGTCACCGTGCGCGAACCGGTCGGCCGCACGCTCGACCTCGGGACCGGCTGCGGCATCCAGGCGCTGCACGCCGCGCGGCACTCCGGGGCCGTGGTGGCCACGGACATCTCGGCGCGCGCGCTCGGGTTCGCCCGGTTCAACGCCGAGCTCGCCGGCGTGCGGCTGGACCTGCGGCTCGGGTCGATGCTCGAGCCCGTCGCGGGCGAGCGGTTCGACCTCGTCGTCAGCAACCCGCCCTTCGTCATCACGCCGCGCGCCGCCGAGGGCGTGCCCACCTACGAGTACCGGGACGGCGGGCGCACGGGCGACGCGATCGTCGCGGACCTCGTGACGTCTGTGGGCGACGTGCTGGCCCCCGGCGGGGTCGCGCAGCTGCTCGGCAACTGGGAGGTGCGCCGGGGCGAGTCCTGGGACGAACGCGTCGGCGCGTGGCTCGACGCCTCCGGCCTCGACGGGTGGGTCGTGCAGCGCGAGCTCCAGGACCCGGCGCAGTACGCCGAGACGTGGATCCGCGACGGCGGCACCACGCCCGACCGCGACCGCGCGGCGTGGCGCGCCCGGTACGCCGCGTGGCTCGCGGACTTCGCGTCCCGGGACGTCGAGGGCATCGGCTTCGGGATCGTCGTGCTCCGCCGTCCCGCCGACGACGCCGGGGCCGGGCTCCCGTCCGCCGGGCGGCTGCGGCGGCTCGAGGAGGTCACCGGCACCGTCCGGCAGCCGCTCGGTCCCGCGATCGGCGCGAGCCTCGCGGCGCACGACTGGCTGCGGCGCCGCGACGACACGGCGCTCGCCGCCGAGCGCCTCGTCGTGGCCGGTGACGTCACCGAGGAGCGCTACCTGCGCCCCGGGGACGCCGACCCGCAGGTGGTGCTGCTGCGGCAGGGCGGCGGCCTGGGCCGGACGGTGCAGGTCGGCACGGCCCTCGCCGGGCTGGTCGGCGCCTGCGACGGGGAGCTCGCCGTGGGGCAGATCCTCGGTGCGCTGGCGGCCCTGCTCGGCGTCGACGCCGCGGCGCTCGCGGGCGAGGTCCTGCCCGAGGTGCGCGGGCTCGTGCGCGACGGGCTGCTGCTCCCCGCCTGACGCCGCCCGGTCCCGTCGCGCGCGGTCGTGCGGGTGGGACGAACCGGCGGAACAGCCCCCTGAGCAGGGCGGAAGCGGCATGATGGTCCCGGGCGGTCAGGTGGGCGGCGGCCAGGTGAAGGCCCCCGCCCGCGAGCTGACCGGCCGCGTGAGGCGCCCGGTCCGGCCCGCACCCCCCTGCTCCGGACCGGGCCGGGCGCCGCCACCCCCGCGCGTCGCCCGGGACTAGGCTCGCCCACCGACGGCCGGTGCCCGCGGCCGCGTCACCGGCACGAGGAGCGCGCATGTCCGACACCACGGCTCGACCCCACGCGGCGGTCCTCGGCGGCGGGGTCATGGGGGAGGCGCTCGTCACCGCGCTGCTCGCCGCGGGGTGGACGCCGGACGACGTCGACGTGACCGAGCGCTCCGCCGCGCGGGCGACCGAGCTGTCCGGCCGGTACGGCGTGCGTGCCGCCGACCCGAACGGCACTGCGGCGTCCCGCGCCGGCCTCGTGCTGATCTCCGTGAAGCCGCAGGTCGTGCCCGAGGTGCTGGCGGAGATCGCCCCGCGGCTGCGGCCCGGGACGCTCGTCGTGTCCGTGGCCGCCGGCGTGCCGCTCGCCGTGTACGAGACGGCCCTGCCCGCCGGCACGCCGGTCGTGCGCGTCATGCCGAACACCCCCGCGCTCGTCGGTCGCGGCGCCAGCGCGATCGCCGCCGGCACGCACGCCACCGAGGAGCACCTGGCCCTCACCGAGCGCGCCCTCGCCGCCACCGGCCTCGTCGTGCGGGTCCCCGAGAAGGACCTCGACGCCGTGACCGCGATCTCCGGCTCCGGCCCGGCGTACGCGTTCTACCTCATCGACGCCATGGCGGAGGCCGGCGTCCTGCTCGGCCTGACGCGCGACCTCGCGACCCGGCTCGCGGTCGCCACCGTGGAGGGCTCGGCCGCGCTGGCGGCGTCCTCCGGGGACCACCCCGTCGTGCTCCGCGAGCGGGTGTCGTCCCCCGGCGGCACGACGGTCGCGGCGGTGGCGGAGCTCGACGCGCACGGCGTCCGGGCCGGCGTGGTGGCCGCCGCCCGCGCCGCGCACGACCGGTCGCGGGCGCTCGGGGAGGC
>JAEWGQ010000176.1 GCA_023388235.1 Actinomycetes bacterium
CCGGTCGGGGCGGGTGCTCGGGTGCCAGGTGGACCGCAGGTACGCCGCGTCGCCGACCGCGAACGCGCTGTACCGGGAGCGCATCAGCTGCTCGGCGGTGGCCGCCGACGCCGTGCCGCGGTGCAGGGGGCCGCAGCAGGCGTCGTAGGTCTCGCCGCTCAGGCAGGGGCAGCGGGTCGGGGTCACGGTCCCCAGTATCGCGGCCCGCCGCGAGACGGACGTCCTGACCTTCCCGCCGGGCGTTCGCCATGATGGTCCCCGTGCCCACCCAGCCCACCGACGACGAGCTCGAGCTCATCCGGCAGTCCGGCGTCGCCCTGCGCGTCGGCCGGCTGAGCCTGTCCGCCGGCACCGGCTCCTACCGTGTCAAGTCCTCGATGGCCCGGGTCGCGCACGCGATCGGCATCGACCGGCACGAGGCGCACGTGACGCTCACCGAGATCACGACCACCTCGCACCGGGGCGCGAGCTTCCGCACCGAGGTCGCCGAGGTGCGCTCGGTCGGCATCAACGCGGACCGGCTGTCCGAGCTCGAGCGGCTCGCCGGGCGCCTCGCGGCGTCCAGCCGCCGGGCGTCGGTCGAGGAGGTCGCCGCCGAGCTCGACCGCATCGAGCACAAGCGCCCCCTGTACCCGGACGTCGTGAACGCGCTGTGGGCGGCCGTGGCGTGCGCCGCGTTCGCGTTCCTCAACCACGGCGGCCCGGTCGAGATGGCCGGGGCGTTCCTCGCCGCGTGGCTCGGGCAGCTCGTCCGCCGGCTGCTGCTGCACCGGGGGTTCAACCAGTTCGGCGTGACCATGCTCGCGGCGGCCGTGGCGTGCCTGGCGTACCTCGGGCTGGTGTCGGTGCTGCACGGGCTGGGGGCCACCGAGGTGCGGCACGCCGCCGGGTACGTATCGGCCGTGCTCTTCCTCGTGCCCGGGTTCCCGCTGGTCACGGGCGGGCTGGACCTCGCCAAGCTGGACTTCTCCGCCGGGGTCGCCCGGCTGACGTACGCGCTGATGATCCTCACGTCGGCGGCGCTCGCGGTGTGGGCCGTGTCGATCGCGGTGGGACTGTCCCCGGACCCGGAGCCCGGCCCGCCGATCGACCCCGGCGTGCTCGTCGCGCTGCGGATGCTCGCGTCGTTCGTCGGCGTGCTCGGGTTCGCGCTCATGTTCAACAGCCCGTGGCGGATGGCGCTCGGCGCCGCGCTCGTCGGCATGGTCGCGAACACCGGCCGGCTCGCGCTGACCGACACCGACCTCGCGCCCCAGGCGGCCGCTGCCGGGGCGGCGTTGCTCGTCGGCCTGCTCGCCGCGGTGATCGCCCCGCGCCTCGGGGTCCCGCGCATCACGGTGTCGGTGCCCGCCGTCGTCATCATGGTCCCGGGCGTCTCGGCGTACCGCGCGGTCTTCTACATCTCCAACGGCGACACCACCCAGGCGCTGGCCTACGGGGTGCAGGCGGCGCTGGTCGTCGTGGCCCTCGCCGTGGGCCTCGCGGTGGCCCGGATGCTCACCGACCGGGAGTGGGCTTTCGAGCACTGACCTGCGCTTTGGTGCCTGCCGCTCTCGCCCGGTACCCTGGGGGCGCATCTGGAGACGTCGCATAGTCAGGTCTAGTGCGCGACCCTGCTAAGGTCGTGAAGGGGCAACCCTTCCGTGGGTTCAAATCCCACCGTCTCCGCGTGATGAGGCCCGCCGGCCTCCTGACCAGCACGAACACTGGTCGGGGGCGGCGGGCCTTCTCGTTTCGTCCCGAAGAAGTCGGCGCGCGCCGGCCGACGGGCAGGGTCCCCGGTCCACGGACACGCGGTGCGGTCGACGGCTCGGCGCCCCTCAGGTGACCGGTGGAACGCGGCGCCGACCCGGCCCGGTCCCCGGGCGAGGGGCCACCCTGCCCGGGAGAGCGGCCCGCGACGTGCGAGCCGTCGCGTTCGGCCCTGGTCGTCCACCGCCTGTCGGCCCCCGACCACGCCCGGCCGCCCGCGCGCCGCCGCCGCCCGTGAGTGGAGGGCTGTGCCGGACACGCGCGGCGTGTCCCGGCAGAACCCTCCACTCGGGGAAGCCGGGGGCGGGGAGATGCGTCGGACCCTTCGCTCGGGGGGCGGGGAGCGGGGAGGGGGTCGGAGCCTCCACTCGGACGAGGGAGGGCGGCGAGCCCCGCCCTCGGGGCGCGGGTTCCGGCGGGCTGGGCGCCCGGGGGGGGCGAACGGGGCGGGGCGGGCGACCGTGAGTGGAGGGTTGTGCCGGACACGCGCGGCGTGTCCCGGCAGAACCCTCCACTCGGGGAGCCGAGTGAGGGGAGGTGGGTCGGACCCGCCACCCGGGGGGCGGGGGCCGGGGAGATGGGTCGGACCCCGCGGGGGGCGGGGAGCCGGGGCGCGGGCCGGGGGCGTCAGGCGGGCTGGATGTCGCGGCGGGCGAAGCGGGCGAGGCCCGCGGCCGTCAGCGTGGCGGCGGCGAGCGTGAGCAGCAGCAGCGGCGGCCACGACACGGGCTCCAGCGGCAGGTACGGCGTCGCGGAGAACGGCAGCACGTCGAGCAGCCACCCGGGCAGGTGCAGCGCCCCGCCGAGCAGCACCACGACGTACGTCGCGGCGAGCACCCCCCAGGTCAGCGGCACCGCGAGCCGCGGGAGCCAGCCGAACAGCGCCACGGCGACGCCGACGAACACCAGGACGGCGGGCCAGTAGCCGAGGGCGGCGAGCGCGAGGCGGGCGGCCTGGCCGGCGGTGTCGTCGACGAGCGCGCCGTACCCGGCGCCCATGAGCGCCCCGCCGGCGAGCAGCAGGACGGCGGACCCGGCGACGGGCAGCACGAGCCGCTGGCCGGCCCACCGGGTGCGGGACAGCGCCCCGGCGAGCTGGGTCTCGACCGCCCCGCCGGCCTCGTCGGCGCGCAGGCTGACGGTGGACTGCAGGGCGAACACGGTGGTGAGCAGCGCGATCATCGTGACGAGCAGGGACAGCAGGGCGTCGACGCCGGTGCCGCGGGTGAGGTCGGCCGCGGCGCCGCCGGCGTCGTCCAGCAGGTTCGTCATCGACTCGACGACGGACCCGAACAGCAGCGCGGCGAGCACCACCGTGACGGTCCAGCCGATGACGGGGCCGCGCTGGAGGCGCAGCGCGAGCCCGAGCGGCGTGGCGTACCGGGCGGGTGCGCCGGCGGGGCCGCGGCGGTCGGGCAGCAGGCCGGCGCCGTGGTCGCGGCGGGCCTCGAGCCGCAGCGCCGCCGCCAGCAGCAGCGCGGTCAGGGCGAGCAGCAGCGCGAGGGGCCACCACCGGTCGGCGCCCCAGGGCTGCATCTGCTGCGCCCAGCCGACGGGGGAGGCCCAGGTGAGCCGCCCGTCGCCGAGGTCGCCGACCATGCGCAGCACGTACGCGACGCCGAGGGCGCCGGACCCGAGGGCGTTGGCGCTGCGGGCGGTCGCGGCGACCTGCCCGGCGAGCGCCCCGACGCCGACGGCGACCAGCCCGACGCCCGTGACGGACGCCCCGAGCACCAGCGAGCCCCGCACGCCGGCGCCCTG
This sequence comes from Actinomycetes bacterium, assembly GCA_023388235.1. Lineage (GTDB taxonomy): Bacteria > Actinomycetota > Actinomycetes > Actinomycetales > Cellulomonadaceae > Cellulomonas. Next base: position 3,514 of record JAEWGQ010000176.1, read on the forward strand.
CGGGTCGAGGCCGGTGGCGAGCGAGGTCAGCGCGACGCCCGCGCCGACGGCCACCGCCAGCGCACCGGTGACCAGCCAGGTCGCAGTGGACGCGGCGTGCAGCCCGAGCACGCGGGAGCGCAGCAGCTCGGCTCGCCCGGCCTCCTCGTCGGCGCGGCCGTTGCGCGTCACGAGGAACACGACGCCGAAGGCGAGCGCCAGGGCGAGCGTCATCCAGACCTTCGTCCAGACGGCGCCGCCGAGGGTGGCGGGGGCGGCGGCGAGGCCGGTGAGCGCGCGCAGGCCGGGGGTGTCGCTGACGGCGGCGAAGTCGTCGAGCGCCTGCTGGGTGTCGAAGATGTCGCGGTAGTAGACGGCGACGTACGCGAACATCCCGACGAGCGCGACCCACCAGACGGCGAGCCGCACGCGGTTGCGGCGCAGCACCAGGCGGACCGCCGTGCCGGTGCCGGCCAGGGTGCGGGCGGCGGGCAGCGACCCGGGGGTGCGGCCGCCGACGACGGTGCCGGCGCGGTGCGCGGTGGTGGTCATCGCGAGGCCTCCCGCCGGCCGGGCGTCCGGGCGCCGAGCGCCGCCAGCTCGTCGCCGTAGTGCGAGAGGAACAGCTCCTCGAGGGACGGCGGGTTCGCGGTGAGGGACACGGGGCGCAGGCGCGCGACCTCGGCGAGGACGGCGGGCAGCGCCGCGTCGTCGACCGCGAACGCCACGTGGCCGCCCTCGGTCCGCACGTCGTGCACGCCGGGCAGCGCGGCGAGCACGGGCGCGCCGTCGGCGGGCCGGTCGAGGCCGACGGTCACCTGGGAGCGGGTGAGGTGCCGCAGGGCGGCGAGCGTGCCGGACTCCACGGTGCGGCCGTCGCGGATGATCGTCACCCGGTCGGCCAGCCGCTCGACCTCGGCGAAGATGTGGCTGGACAGCAGCACGGAGCGCCCGGCGGCCTTGACCTCGCGGATCGACTCGGTGAACGCGGCCTCCATCAGCGGGTCGAGGCCGCTGGTCGGCTCGTCGAGCAGCAGCAGCTCGGCGTCGGAGGCGAGCGCGGCCACCAGCGCGACCTTCTGCCGGTTGCCCTTGGAGTAGGTGCGCGCCTTCTTGGTCGGGTCGAGCTCGAACCGCTCGAGCATGCGCGCCTTGCGCCGCTCGTCCAGCGGGCCGGACAGCCGGCAGAGGATGTCGATGGCCTCGCCGCCGGTGAGGTTGGGCCACAGCGTCACGTCGCCGGGGACGTAGGCGATGCGCCGGTGCAGGGCCACGGCGTCGGACCACGGGTCGCCGCCGAGCAGCGTCGCGGTGCCGCCGTCGGCGCGCAGCAGGCCGAGCAGCACGCGGATCGTCGTGGACTTGCCGGCGCCGTTCGGGCCCAGGAACCCCGTGACCTCGCCGGTCGGCACGGTCAGGTCGAGCCCGTCCAGCGCGCGGACCGCGCCGAACCGCTTGGTGAGGCCGGCGACCTCGATCGCCGTGTCGGGGGTGGGCATGTCGGGTCCTTCGTCTCGGGGGACGTCGGCGGCGGTCGCCGTCAGGCGTGCGGTGCGT
>JAEWGQ010000152.1 GCA_023388235.1 Actinomycetes bacterium
CCGCGTGCCCGCGCCGGACCGCTCCCGTCACCCCACCGGGCCGCGCGCCCGCGCGGGAGCGCGCCCGGTGGCCGACGCCCGCCGCGGGCGGGCGGGCGTCGGCGTGGGGCTCAGAGCTCCTCGTCCACCACGTGGACCGCGGCCTCCTCGGCGCTCGCCGCGCCGCCGTCCACGCCCGCGTCGATCGCGAACTGGTCGTTGCCGCCCGACTCCACGGCGTCGTCGTCCTCGAGCAGGCGCCCGGCGCGGTCCGGCTCGCGGGACGGGTCCGGGGCGCGGTCGGGGTCGTCCCAGACGTCCGGCTCCTCCTGGGCGACCCGCTGGTCCAGCGTCTCGCCGCGGGACTCCTCCCACGGGGTCTCGCCCCAGTGGGCGGACGCGGGGCGCGGGCGGTCGGGCGGGCTGTAGCCCTCGTCGAGCAGGTCGTCGACGCCGCGGCCGACGAGCGTGTCCTCCTCGGGCAGCTGGTCGGCGTCACCCTCGGCGCCGGTGGCGGGGTCGGTGCTGGTGGCTGGGGTGTTCTCGCTCATGCTCCGAGCCTCGCACCGGGCCTCGCGGCCTGCCACCGCTATCAGGTTGGGTCCCGCGGGCCGCACCTGGGACGATCGTCGGCATGGGTCATCTCGAGGTGCACGACGTGCGCTACGTGCTCCCCGACGGCCGCCCGCTGCTCGGGGGCGTCGACCTGCGGGTCGGCGAGGGCCAGCGCACGGCGCTGGTCGGGCCGAACGGCGCGGGCAAGTCGACGCTGCTGCGGATCGTCGCGGGCGACGAGCAGCCGCACGACGGCGCCGTGGTGCGCACGGGCGGGCTCGGGGTGATGCGGCAGGACGTCGGCCGGATCGCGGACGACCGGTCCGTGCGCGACCTGCTGGCGTCGCTGGCGACGGGCGCGATCGGCGCGGCGGCGGCGGAGCTCACGGCGTCCGAGCTCCGCATGATGGAGGTCGACGACGAGCCGTCGCAGATGCGGTACGCCCAGGCGCTCGCGGACTGGGCGGACGTCGGCGGCTACGAGGTCGAGGCGGACTGGGACCGCGTGACGGACGCGGTGCTGTCGATCCCGTTCGACCGGGCGCAGCACCGCAGCGTGCGGACGCTGTCGGGCGGCGAGCAGAAGCGCCTCGTGCTGGAGGCGCTGCTGCGGGGCCCGCAGGAGGTGCTGCTGCTGGACGAGCCGGACAACGCGCTCGACGTGCCCACGAAGCGCTGGCTGGAGCAGCGGCTGCTCGACAGCCCGAAGACCGTGCTGCTGGTGAGCCACGACCGCGAGCTGCTGTCGCGGGTGCCGACGCACGTCGCGACGCTGGAGCCGGCGCGCACCGGGGCGACCGTGTGGGTGCACGGCGGCACGTTCACGACGTACACCGAGGCCCGCGAGGCGCGCCGGGAGCGGCTGGCCGAGCTCGCCCGCCGGTGGGACGAGGAGCACGCGAAGCTCGTCACGCTGGTGAACACGCTGAAGACCAAGGCGGCGTTCAACGACGGCCTGGCGTCGCGCTACTCGGCGGCGCAGACCCGGCTCCGCAAGTTCGAGGAGGCGGGACCGCCCGAGGTGGTGGCGCACGACCAGCAGGTCCGCGTGCGGCTGCGCGGCGGCCGCACGGCCAAGCGCGCCGTGGTCGCCGAGGGCCTCGGGCTCACCGGGCTGATGCGGCCGTTCGACCTGGAGGTGTGGTTCGGCGAGCGCGTCGCGGTGCTGGGGTCGAACGGCTCCGGCAAGTCGCACTTCCTGCGGCTGCTCGCGGCGGGCGGGTCGGACCCGCAGCCCGAGCAGGCCCCGGCGGACGGCGAGCTGCCGATCGACCCCGTGGCCCACACGGGCGTCGCGCGGCTCGGGTCGCGCGTCGTGCCCGGGTTCTTCGCGCAGAACCGCCAGCACGCGCAGGACGCGGCGTTCGCCGGGCGGACGCTGCTGGAGATCCTGCACCGCGGCGAGGGCCGCCGGCCGGGGATGGGGCGCGAGCCCGCGAGCAAGGCGCTGGACCGGTACGAGCTGGTGGCCTCGGCGGAGCAGCGGTACGAGACGCTGTCGGGCGGGCAGCAGGCGCGGTTCCACATCCTGCTGCTGGAGCTCGGCGGCGCGACGCTGCTGCTGCTCGACGAGCCGACGGACAACCTCGACCTGCACTCCGCCGAGGCGCTGGAGGCCGGCCTGGCGGCGTTCGAGGGGACCGTGCTCGCGGTGACGCACGACCGGTGGTTCGCGCGCGGCTTCGACAGGTTCCTCGTGTTCCGCGAGGACGGCGAGGTCGTCGAGGCACCGGAGCCGGTCTGGGACGTCGAGCGCGTCCGTCGGGCGCGCTAGCCCTCCCTATCCTGGTGGGCATGGCCGTCCACAAGATCGTGCTCTTCTACGCCTTCACGCCGCTGCCGGACCCGCGTGCCGTGCAGCTCTGGCAGCAGGCGCTGGGGGAGCGGTGGCACCTCACGGGTCGCGTGATCGTGTCGGCGCACGGGATCAACGCGACCCTCGGCGGGACGGTCGAGGACCTCAAGCAGTACGTGAAGACGACGCGCCGGTACCCGGGCTTCGAGGGCGTCGACGTGAAGTGGTCCGACGGCACGGGCCGCGACTTCCCGCGCCTGTCCGTCAAGGTGCGCCCCGAGCTCGTCGCGTTCGGCGTGCCGGACGAGGTCCGGGTCGACGAGCACGGCGTCGTCGGCGGCGGGGAGCGGCTGAGCCCGCAGGCCCTGCACGACCTCGTCGAGGAGCGCGGCGACGACGTCGTGATGCTCGACGGCCGCAACGCGTTCGAGGCGGCGATCGGCCGCTTCCGCGGGGCCGTCGTGCCCGACGTCGCGACCACGCGGGACTTCGTCGCCGAGATCGACTCCGGCCGCTACGACGACCTCAAGGGCCGGCCCGTCGTCACGTACTGCACGGGGGGCGTGCGGTGCGAGGTGCTGTCGGCCCTGCTGCGCGCCCGCGGGTTCGAGGAGGTGTACCAGCTTGACGGCGGCGTCGTGCGCTACGGCGAGGTGTTCGGCTCGCAGGGGCTGTGGGAGGGGTCGCTCTACGTGTTCGACGAGCGCATGCACGTCGAGCTCGGCCCGGGGTCGACGCCGCTCGGCGCGTGCACGGCGTGCGGGGCTGCGACGGCGAAGTACGAGAACTGCGCCGACCCGAGCTGCCGGACCCTGCGCCTGTACTGCCCCGGCTGCGTCCACGTGGCTCGCTCGACGCGCTGCGAGACGTGCGTCCGGGAGCGTCCGGCCGCTTTGACCGGCGGCCTGCCTCGCGGGTAGTCTGGTGAGTCGTTGTGCTCATCTCACGACACCCGTGTCGCTAGCGCGCCCACTCGCTGCCGGCCAAGGAGCGGGTGTCGACCGAGCCCGCCGCGCAACGACCTGCCCTCTCGGCCGCACGCTTCAGCGGTCGAAGAAGACATCCTGAGACAGAAACGAAGGCTACGACCGTGCGTACGTACACCCCGAAGCCCGGCGACGTCCAGCGCGACTGGTACGTCATCGACGCGACCGACGTCGTCCTGGGCCGCCTGGCCACCCACGTGGCCACCCTGCTGCGCGGCAAGCACAAGCCGACCTTCGCTCCGCACGTCGACGGCGGTGACTTCGTCATCGTCATCAACGCCGGCAAGGTCGCCCTGAGCGGCAACAAGCGCGAGCAGAAGATGGCCTACAACCACTCCGGCTACCCGGGTGGTCTGCGTGCCGTCGCCTACGGCGACCTGCTCGACAAGCACCCCGAGCGTGCCGTCGAGAAGGCCGTGCGCGGCATGCTCCCCAAGACGACCCTCGGTCGCGCCCAGTTCGGCAAGCTGAAGGTCTACGCGGGTGCCGAGCACCCGCACGCCGCTCAGCAGCCGAAGCCGTTCGAGATCACCCAGGTCGCGCAGTAATCGCCGCCCAGGCGTAGCGCACAGAGAGACGCGAGGACACCACCCGTGGCCGAGACCACCGTCGACACCGACACCCTGGGCGACGAGACGCCCAGCACCTACACCTCCGAGTCCGCCGCCCCCACGGGCCGCGGCCAGAGCATCACCGCCCCCGGCCAGGCCCTGGGCCGCCGCAAGGAGGCCGTGGCGCGCGTGCGCCTCGTCCCCGGCACCGGCACCTGGAAGGTCAACGGGCGCACGCTCGAGGACTACTTCCCGAACAAGGTCCACCAGCAGCTCGTCAACTCCCCGCTGAAGCTGGTCGACGTCGAGGGTCGCTTCGACGTCATCGCCCGCATCAGCGGCGGCGGCGTGACCGGCCAGGCCGGCGCGCTGCGCCTGGGCATCGCCCGCGCGCTCAACGCCATCGACGCCGAGCACAACCGCCCGGCGCTGAAGAAGGCCGGCTTCCTGACCCGCGACGCCCGCGTCGTCGAGCGCAAGAAGGCCGGTCTCAAGAAGGCCCGCAAGGCCCCGCAGTACTCCAAGCGCTGATCCGCATCACGCGCACGCGGCCGATGGCCCCGAGGGTCCGACCCTCGGGGCCATCGGCCGTTTCCGGTGCCGTCACGGCGCCGTTCTTGGCACCATGCTGGGGGCCGCACTCGGCGGCCGAGGACGAGGGGACCCGTTGATGGGACGACTGTTCGGCACGGACGGCGTGCGTGGGCTCGCGAACCGGGACGTGACCGCCGAGGTCGCGCTGGACCTGTCGGTCGCGGCGGCGCACGTGCTCGGCTCGCGGGGCGCGTTCGCGGGGCACCGTCCCCGCGCGGTCGTCGGGCGCGACCCGCGGGCGTCGGGCGAGTTCCTGTCCGCCGCCGTCGCGGCCGGCCTGGCCAGCGCCGGCGTCGACGTGCTCAACGTCGGCGTGCTGCCCACCCCCGCGGTCGCGCACCTCACCGGCGCGCTCGACGTCGACCTGGGCGTCGTGCTGTCCGCGTCGCACAACCCCATGCCGGACAACGGCATCAAGTTCCTGGCGCGCGGCGGCCTGAAGCTCGACGACGAGCTCGAGGACGCCATCGAGCAGCGCCTGCGCGAGGACTGGAACCGCCCCGTCGGCGCCGCGGTCGGGCGGATCCGGTCGGACACGGGCAGCGCCGGCGAGCAGTACGTCGAGCACCTGGTGTCGACGATCGGGCAGGACCTCGCGGGCCTGCGCGTCGCGGTGGACTGCGCGAACGGCGCGGCGAGCGAGGTCGGGCCGGCGGCGCTGCGGGCCGCGGGCGCGGACGTCGTGGTCATCAACGCCTCGCCGGACGGCCGCAACATCAACGAGGGCTGCGGGTCGACGCACCCGGAGCAGCTCCAGGCGGCGGTCGTCGCCTCCGGCGCCGACCTGGGCGTGGCGTTCGACGGCGACGCGGACCGCTGCCTGGCGGTGGACCACACGGGTGCGCTCGTCGACGGCGACCAGATCATGGGAGTGCTGGCGCTCGCCCTGCGGGAGCGGGGCGCGCTCGCGCAGGACACGCTGGTCGTCACCGTGATGAGCAACCTCGGCCTGCGGCTCGCGATGCAGGCGGCCGGGGTCCGGACCGTCGAGACGGGCGTCGGCGACCGGTACGTGCTGGAGGCCATGCGCGCCCACGGGTACAACCTGGGCGGCGAGCAGTCGGGTCACGTGATCCTCGCGGACCACGCGACGACCGGCGACGGCACGCTCACCGCGCTGCAGCTCGCGGCGCGCGTCGCGCAGACCGGCCAGAAGCTCAGCGAGCTGGCGGCCGTGGTCCGCCGGCTGCCGCAGACCCTGGTCAACGTGCCGGGCGTCGACAAGGACCGCGCGGGCTCCGACGAGCACGTGACGGCGGCGGTCGGCGAGGCGCAGGCGTCGCTCGGCTCGACCGGCCGGGTGCTGCTGCGCCCGTCCGGCACGGAGCCGCTGGTGCGCGTGATGGTCGAGGCCGCCACCCAGGACGACGCGGACCGCGTCGCCGGCCGGCTCGCCGACGTGGTCCGCGACCGGCTGGCGCTGTGACCCCCGGCGGGACCCCGCCGCAGGCCGCGTGGCCGGTCCCGCTGGTGCGGGACCGCGTCGCCGAGCTGCTCGCGACCGCGGACGCGGACCCCGCGGGCACCGTCCCGATCGTCCCGGCGGGCCACCCCGCGCTGCGGGCGCGCGCCGTGCCGTACGACGGCCAGCTCGACGACGACGTGCTGACGGCGCTCATCGCGGTCATGCGCCGCACCATGCACGCCGCACCCGGCGTCGGTCTCGCCGCCCCGCAGATCGGCCTGCCGCTCGCGCTGGCCGTCCTCGCCGACCCCGGCGCGGCCGACCCCGCGACCGCCGCGGTCCGCGAGCGGCCGCCGCTGCCGTTCCGCGTGCTGGTGAACCCCGCGTACGCGCCGGTCCCCGGCGAGGAGCCCGAGCGCGTCGCGTTCTACGAGGGCTGCCTGAGCGTCGTCGGGTACCAGGCGGTCGTGCCCCGGCTGCGCCGGATCCGCCTGACCGGCGCCGACGAGACCGGGGCCCGCCTGGACGAGGTCGTCCAGGGCTGGCCCGCGCGCATCGTCCAGCACGAGACCGACCACCTCGAGGGCGTGCTGTACCTGGACCGCGCGCACCTGCGGTCGCTCTCGACGACCGGCCACCTGGGTCCGCGCTGGGCCGGCGAGCCCCGCCCGGACGAGGCCGCGCGGACGCTGGGCTTCCCGCTCGCCTGAGCCCGCCGGGCGGCCCCTGACGCTGCCGGACGCCCGCTCCGGCGGGCCCCGGGATCGCCGGCGGTGCGTGGGGGACCGGGGCCGTGCGGCGGACACGGGGTCGTCCGCGAGGCGGACCCGCGGCCGCGCGACGTCGGTCCGGGGGGCGATGTGCGCGTGCGAGCCCCCGGGAGACGATGGGGGCAGGACCAGGGGGGACTCGGGGGTGTCCCCCATGTCGGCCGCGGGCGCCACGCACCTAGCGTGAGGACGTCGCCGGGAGCCGCCGACGCCCGCCACGACCCAGGAGCTGATGACACGTGCTGCAGGACTGGATCAGCGCCATCGAGGGCTGGATCCCTGCCCTGGCCGAGTCGCTCTGGGTCTACCCGGCCCTGCTGCTGTTCGCGATGGTCGACGGGTTCTTCCCGCCGATCCCCAGCGAGTCCGTGGTCATCGCCCTGGCGTCGCTGTCGGTCGCCCACGGCGAGCCGAACCTCGCGCTCGTCATGCTGGCCGGGGCCGTCGGCGCGTTCACCGGCGACCAGATCGCGTACACCATCGGGTCCCGCGTCGACGTGCACCGGCTGCGCATCTTCCGCACCGAGCGCGGGGCCAAGGCCCTGGCCTGGGCGGAGCACGCGCTCGCGCACCGGGGGTCGTCGTTCATCCTGGCCGCCCGCTACATCCCGATCGGGCGCGTCGCCGTGAACATGACCGCCGGGGCGCTCGGCTACCCGCGCAAGCGGTTCGTCGGCCTCACCGGCCTGGCCGCGGTGACGTGGTCCGCGTACGGCACGGCGGTCGGCGTGGGCGCCGGCGTGTGGCTCGAGGCGCACCCGCTGATCGCCGTCGTCGCCGGCGTCGTCGTCGGCACCGTGGTGGGGCTGTGCATCGACTGGGTGCTGCGGCGCTGGGCCGGTCTGGGGCGCGTCCCGGCGGCCGCCGCGGCGGATGAGCCGGGCAGCGCGGACGACGTCGCGGACGGCCCCGCCCCGCGGGCCGGCACGCCGGCGCACCTCCCCGGTC
>JAEWGQ010000161.1 GCA_023388235.1 Actinomycetes bacterium
GGGCGGACGTCCGGCGCGGCGGGGGCCGGCCCGTCCGCGGTGCCGTCCGCGAGGCTCGCGATCGCCGCGTCCACGACGTCGCGCGGGTCGGCGTCGGGGCGGCGGCCGGGCAGCGCGGTCAGCAGCCGCTCCGCGAGGCTGCGCACCTTCACGTTGAGGTGCTCGGAGTGCCAGCGCAGCAGCTCGAACGCGGCCGGGCCGTCCAGCCCGTAGGCGAGCATCGCCGCCCCCTTCGCCTGGTCGATGACCTCGCGGGAGGCGATCGCGGCGGCGAGCATCTCGTCCGCGCGCCGCGCCGCCGTCGCGCCGATCTCGGCACCCAGGTCGACGAGCAGCCCGAGGACGTCCGCCCGGGGGACGCCGGCCGGCGCGAGCGGGGGCACCGCGTCGTCGGTCCGGTCGGCGGCGCGCCCGGCGTCACGCGGGTCCAGCCCGGGCGCGAGGACGGCGAGCACGACGCGCTCCGTGCCGGAGGTGTCGAGCAGCCGGTACCGGACGCTGCGGCCCTCGGGCGCCCCGGGCGCGGCGTGCAGCACCGCCTCGAGCGCGGGGCGGTCCTCGCGGTGGCAGTGCGCGAGCATCAGCGCGGTCGACGGCACGACGTCCCCGGGCTCGAAGCCGTGCATCCGGAAGACGGGCTCGGACCACGCGAGGGCGCCGCCGTCACCGGCCAGCCGGAAGGTGCCCGGGGCGGGGGTGCGGTGCTCCGCGGGGGACGACGGCGGTCGGGTGGTCAGGGACATGCGGTGCTCCGGAGCCGGGGCGTGGCGCGGCCGGCCGCCGCCACGCTGTTCTCGCGCTGCTCGCTTCGTCCCAACGGCGCGCGGGGGCCCCGGCGACGTCGTCGCGGGACCTGGGACCGATGGTGCCAAATCCGCACGCCGGACGCACGCCGGGCACCCGCCGGGGCGCGCCGCGCCCGCGGGTAGCATCGGCTCCCGTGCACCCGCCCCGCGCCAACCGCGCCTACCGCAACGCCGCCCGCGTCCTGCGCCCCCTGCTGTACGCGATCACGCGCCGGGACTGGCGGGGCGCCGAGCACCTGCCGACGGGCACGGGCTTCATCGCGGCCGGCAACCACATGACCAACATCGACCCGGTGACGTTCGCGCACTACCTGTACGACCACGGCGTCGCGCCCAAGATCCTGGCGAAGTCGTCGCTGTTCGGGGTGCCGGTGGTCGGGTGGGTGCTGCGGACCACCGGGCAGATCCCGGTGTACCGGAACACGGCGCAGGCGGGCGACTCGCTGCGCGCGGCCGAGGTCGCGCTGGCGGAGGGGGAGTGCGTGGCGGTGTTCCCGGAGGGCACCCTGACGCGCGACCCGGGGCTGTGGCCGATGACCGCCAAGACCGGCGTGGCGCGACTGGCGCTGACCTCGCGCGCGCCCGTGGTGCCGATCGCCCAGTGGGGTGCGCAGGACCTGCTCGGCCGGTACGCCAAGGTGTTCAAGCCGATCCCGCCGAAGCGCGTCACGGTGGTCGCGGGACCGCCGGTGGACCTCGCGGACCTGTACGACCGGCCGCTCGACGCCGCGACGCTGCGCGAGGCCACGGCGCGCGTCATGGCCGCGATCACGGCGCTGCTGGCGGACGTGCGGGGCGAGACCCCGCCGGAGCGGCCGTACGACGTGCGGCGCGACGGGGACGGCGCCGGCCCGGCGACGGGGGTGGCGTGACGCGCGCCGCCGTCCTCGGTGCGGGGGCGTGGGGCACGACCTTCGCCGCCGTCCTGGCCGACGCGGGCTGCGACGTGACCGTGTGGGGCCGGGACGCCGCGGTGTGCGCCGAGATCGCGGAGCACGGCACGAACGAGCGCTACCTGCCCGGCACCGCGCTGCCGGCGCGCGTGACCGCGGACCCGGACCCGGTGGCGGCCGTCGCCGGCGCGGAGGTCGTCGCGGTCGCGGTGCCGTCGCAGTCCGCGCGGGCGACGCTGGCGCCGCTGGCCGGGCGACTGGACCCGGGCGCCGTCGCCGTGTCGCTGATGAAGGGCGTCGAGCTGGCGACCGACCGCCGGATGAGCGAGGTCGTCGCCGAGGCGCTGGACCTGCCCGCCGCGCGGGTGGCCGTGCTGTCCGGCCCGAACCTGGCCTCGGAGATCGCCGCGCGGCAGCCGACCGCCACCGTGGTGGCGTCCGCGGACGCCTCGACGGCCGAGCGGGTCGCCGCGGCCTGCGCGTCGGGGTACTTCCGCCCGTACACGAACGACGACGTGGTCGGGGTCGAGCTCTGCGGGGCGGTCAAGAACGTCATCGCGCTCGCGGTCGGCATCTCGCAGGGCCGCGGCCTGGGCTACAACACGATGGCCACGGTGATCACGCGCGGGCTGGTGGAGATCACGCGGCTGGGGCTGGCGCTGGGCGCCCGGGCCGAGACGTTCCCCGGGCTCGCGGGCATGGGGGACCTGATGGCGACGTGCGCCTCGCCGGACTCCCGCAACCACCGGCTCGGCCTGCACATCGGCCGCGGCATGTCGCTGGCGGAGGCCACGGCCGCGACGGGCGGCACGGCCGAGGGCGTGAAGTCCTCGCGGTCGGTGCTGGACCTGGCGGAGCGCGCGGGGGTGGAGATGCCGATCACCGCGGCCGTCGTGCAGGTGCTGCACGAGGGGCTGCCGGTGGACGCGCTGGCGCCGCTGCTGCTCGGCCGGCCCCGGAAGGCCGAGGGCGTCTGAGGCGTCAGTCCCGCGACGGGCCCACGACGGGCGGCTGCGGGTGCACGACGGCCGACACGAGCGCCTCGATGGCGAACTCGCTGGCCCGCGCGAGCTCCACGTCGTCCCGCGCGAGCAGCCACTGCACCTGCAGGCCGTCCATGACGGCGAGGATGCCGGCGGCGGCGCGGTCGACGGTGTCGGGCTCGGTCACGCCGTGCTCGGCGCACACCACGCGGAACGCCGCGGCGATCTCGGCGCGCAGGGTGCGGTACCGCTCCTCGAAGTAGGGGCGGGCGGGGTGGTCGTCCGTGACGGACTCGGCGGACAGCACGGCGTAGGCCTGGACGATGCCGGGGCGCTGCTCGTTCGCGAACGCGGTGCGCACGAGGTGCCGGAACAGCTCGACGCCGTCGGGGATGTGCCGCTCGGCGAAGCCCTCGACGTCGGACTCGTCGCGGTACCGCAGCACCTCGACGAGCAGCTGGTCCTTGGACCCGAAGTGGTGCAGGATCCCGGCGTGCGTCATGCCGACCTGGTCGGCGATCTCGGTGAGCGGGCCCTTGTTGTAGCCCTTGCTCCCGAACGTGGTCATCGCGGCGGACAGGATGCGCCGCCGGCGCTCGAGGGTCTCCGGACGGGGCCGGGCGGCCCGGTGCGCCGAGCTCATGGCTGTCTCACTTCCTCCGCCGCCGGCGGGGTGCCGGGCGGCCCGATCGTATCCGCCGCCGGTGCGCGAACCCGGGACCCCCGGTCGTGACCAACTCGTGATCCGCGGGGCCGGCAGTTACTTACTGACAGTGTAGTAACGTTCCGCGCAGCACGTCCGCGACGACGCGGCGTGGCCTCAGAGAGGGCCGCGGTGACGGCCCGTTTCGAAGGAGAAACCATGAGGGTGAGAATCCCGGCGGTCGCGCTCGGCCTGGCCGCGGCGCTGGCGCTGACGGCCTGCTCCGGCGGGTCGGGCGGCACGGACGACGACGGCACCGCGACCGGCGCGGCCGGCGCCGCGCTGACCATCGCCAAGCCCGACGGCGCCATCGCCACCGAGTCCAACAACCCCTGGGTCGGCGACGCCTCGGGCATGAAGCTCGGGTACATCAACGCGATCCTCGAGCCGCTCGGCTTCGTCAACCTGATCGACCCGAGCGACGAGGTCACCCCGTGGCTCGCGCAGGAGATCACCTGGAACGAGGACTACACCGCGGTGACCCTGGTCGCCCGGGACGGCGTGACGTGGAGCGACGGCGAGGACTTCACCGCCGACGACATCGCGTTCACCTTCACGCTGCTGCGCGACCAGCCCGAGCTCGACAACGCGGCGCTCGGCATCCAGGACGTCGCCGTCGACGGCGACACCGTGACGATCTCGTTCGCCTCGTCCATGTACGTCAAGCAGGACAAGGTGCTGCACAAGCTGATCGTCCCGCAGCACGTCTGGGAGTCCGTCGACGACCCGGCCACCTTCGAGAACCCCGACCCCGTCGGCACCGGCCCCTACACGCTCACCAGCTTCTCGTCGCAGAGCGTGGAGCTCAGCGCCCGCGACGACTACTGGGGCGGTGCGCCGGCCGCGCCGACGCTGTACTACGTGTCGTACAACGACAACACGGCGCTCACCACGGCCCTCGCCAACGGCGAGGCGGACTGGGCGCAGGCGTTCATCCCGAACGTCCAGTCGGCGTACCTCGACAAGGACGACGCCAACGTCTACTGGGCGGCCGCCGGCCTGGGCATCGACGCCATGTTCGTCAACACGCAGACCAAGCCCTTCAGCGACGTCGCGTTCCGCCAGGCCATGAACCTCGTCGTGGACCGCGAGAAGCACCAGGCGATCGCCCGCGAGGGCGGCGTCCCGGAGCTCACCTCCGTGACCGGCCTGCCGACGCCCGCCGGCGACCCGTTCCTCGGCGCGTACGAGGGGCAGGACCTCACCGTCGACGTCGACGCCGCGCGGGAGATCCTCACCGACGCCGGCTACACCTGGGACGGCGACGCCCTGGTGGACCCGGACGGCGAGCCCGTCGCGTTCGAGCTCAGCGTCCCGCAGGGCTGGAGCGACTACGTCACCGGCATCAGCCTGATCGCCGACTCCGCCGAGCAGCTCGGGGTCGAGGCCACGGTGGACACGCCCGACTCGGACACCTGGTGGGCCATGAAGAGCGAGGGCGACTTCCAGGCGATCCTGCACTGGACCGACACCGGCGCGACGCCGTACGACCTGTACAGCGACATCATGGACGGCCGCTGGCTCGTGCCGGCCGGCGAGACGGCGGACTACAACTTCGGGCGGTTCGACAGCCCGGAGGCGACCGCGGCGCTGACCACGTACGCCACCGCCACCACCGACGACGCCCGCGCCGACGCGCTGGCGGCCGTGCAGAAGATCTTCGTCGAGCAGGTCCCGGCGCTGCCCCTCGGCACCCGGCCGTTCATCGGCGAGTACAACACGCGCAGCTACGTCGGCTGGCCGGGCGAGGACGACCCGTACGCCAACCCCGACCCGACGCAGCCCACGGCCGCGCTCATCCTCACCCGCCTGGAGCCGGCGAGCTGACGCCCGCGGCGGCCGGCCGGGGCGCACCCGGCCGGCCGCCCGCGCGCGGCAGGTCACACAGGAGACGGGAAGGTGCAGTGACGAGCGACAACGTGCTCACGGTGTCCGGGTTCAGCGTCGTGTACGACGTGGACCCGCCGGTCGAGGCGGTCCGCGACGTCTCGCTGGAGGTCCGGCGCGGGGAGATCCTCGGCCTGGCGGGGGAGTCGGGCTGCGGCAAGACCACGCTCGCGTACGGCGTGCAGCGGCTGCTCAAGCCGCCCGCCGTGATCGCCGGCGGGACCGCGGTGTTCCACGACGCGTCCGGCGAGGACGTCGACCTGGGCGCCCTGGACGACGCGCAGATGCGCGCGTTCCGCTGGGACAAGGCCTCCATGGTGTTCCAGGGCGCGATGAACGCCCTCAACCCGGTCGTGGCGATCGGGCGGCAGCTCGACGACGTCTTCACCACCCACCGGCCCCGGATGCCGAAGGCCGACCGGCGCCGCGAGTGCGGGGACCTGCTCGACATGGTGGGCGTCGGCCGCGACCGCCTGCGCTCCTACCCGCACGAGCTGTCGGGCGGCATGCGGCAGCGCGTCATGATCGCGATGGCCCTCGCCCTGCGGCCGCAGCTCATGATCATGGACGAGCCGACCACCGCCCTGGACGTCCTGGTGCAGCGGGAGATCCTGCAGCAGATCTCCGACCTGCGCCGCGAGCTGGGGTTCTCGGTCGTGTTCATCACCCACGACCTGCCCCTGCTGCTCGAGATCAGCGACCGGATCGCCGTCATGCGCGAGGGCCGCGTCGTGGAGCTCGACACCGCCGAGAACATCTACCGCCACGCGCAGCACCCGTACACGCAGCGGCTGCTCGGCTCGTTCCCGAGCCTGACCGGCGAGCGCGGCGACTTCGTCCGGACCGGGGAGGCCGCACGATGACCACCCTGGAGCTCCGCGGCGTCACCAAGCGCTACCGCGTGCGCGGCGCGGGCGAGCTGCTCGCGCTGGACGACGTGTCGTTCACGCTCACCTCCGGCGAGACCGTCGCGCTGGTCGGCCAGAGCGGCAGCGGCAAGTCCACGATCGCGAAGATCATCACCCAGCTGGAGCGCGCCTCGTCCGGCGACGTGCTGCTCGACGGGCGACCGGTCCCGCGGCGCGGCCGCGGCCTGCGCCGCTACCGGCAGCAGGTGCGGATGGTGTTCCAGGACCCGTTCGCGTCGCTGAACCCGTACCACACCATCCGGCACCACGTGGAGCGCCCGCTGCGCCTCGACCACGTCGTGCCGGCGGACGAGGTCGACGCCGAGGTGCTGCGCCTGCTCGACCGGGTGCACCTGCCCGCGGACGTCGTCGACCGCCGCCCGCACGAGCTGTCCGGCGGGCAGCGCCAGCGCGTCGCCATCGCCCGCGCCCTCGCCTCCCGGCCCTCGCTGCTGGTCGCCGACGAGCCCGTGTCGATGCTCGACGTGTCGATCCGGCTCGGGGTGCTCAACCTGCTCGCCGAGCTGCAGCGGGAGTCCGACCTGGGCGTCCTGTACATCACGCACGACCTGGCGACCGCCCGGCACTTCAGCGACCGGATCATGGTGCTGCACCACGGCGTCGTCGTGGAGCGCGGGGCGTCCGACGACGTGATCCTGCGCCCGCAGCACCCGTACACGCGCGCCCTGCGGGACGCCTCGCCCGACCCCGACGCGCACTTCGCCGGCCCGGCCGCGACCGCCGGAAGGAGCTGACCCGTGCGATTCTTCGTGCGCCGCACCGCGTTCTACCTGTTCACCGCCTGGGCGGCCCTCACCATCAACTTCTTCCTGCCGCGGATGATGAAGGGCGACCCGGTCTCCGCGTACCTGCAGAAGAACCAGGGCCGGATCAGCCCGGAGGCCGCGGACTCGCTGCGGACGCTGTTCGGGCTGGACGACGGCCGGTCGGTGCTGCAGCAGTACGTCGACTACTGGGGGCTGCTGCTGCGCGGCGACCTCGGCCGGTCGTTCTCCAAGGGCCTCGCGCCGGTCACCGAGGTGATCGGGACCGCGCTGCCCTGGACCGTGGGCCTCGTCGGCATCGCCACCGTGCTGAGCTTCGGCCTCGGCACGGGCCTGGGCGCGTGGATCGGCTGGCGCCGGGGGAGCCGCGCCGACGCGCTGGTGCCCGTGGCGACGTTCTTCTCGACCGTGCCCTACTTCTGGATGGGCCTGATCGCCATCGCGGTGTTCTCCACCGGCCTCGGCTGGTTCCCCGCGTCGCACGCCTACGACAAGGGCACCCACCCGGCGCTCACGCCCGAGTTCGTCGGGCAGGTGATCCAGCACGGCACGCTGCCCGCGCTGACCATCGTGCTCGCGTCGCTCGGCGGCTGGGTGCTCGGGATGCGGAACATGATGGTCACCGTCCTCGACGAGGACTACGTGACCGTCGCCGAGGCGAAGGGCCTGGCACCGCGGCGCGTCATGACGCAGTACGCCGCCCGCAACGCCGTGCTGCCGCAGCTGTCGTCGTTCGCGCTGTCCCTCGGGTTCATCGTCGGCGGCACGCTCGTCATGGAGCTCGTGTTCTCCTACCCCGGCGTGGGCAAGCTGCTGCTCGACGCCACCACCGCGAAGGACTACCCGCTGATGCAGGGCCTGTTCCTCGTGATCACGCTGACGGTGCTGGTCGCGAACGTCCTCGCCGACGTCGCGTACGCCGTCCTCGACCCGCGCACCCGGCAGACGGAGGGCTGAGCGATGACCTTCCCCACGACCACCGCGACCGAGGAGGCCGCCGTCCCCGTGCCGGCGCCCGCGCCCGGCCGGTCGCCCGGCTCGGCCCTGGCCCGGCTCGGCCGCGCGTTCGCCATGTTCCGCAACGGCAAGTCCCTGACCGGGCTGGCGATCCTCGCCTTCTTCGTGCTGCTGGCCCTGCTCGGCGACGTCATCGCGCCGTACGGCCCGCTCGACAAGGACTTCGAGGCGCTCCGGCAGCCGCCGTCCGCCCGGCACTGGCTCGGCACCACGCACATGGGCGAGGACGTGTTCAGCCAGATCGTCCTCGGCACCCGCGGCGTGCTGGTGGTCGGCCTCAGCGCCGGCGTCATCGCCACGCTGATCGCCGTCGCCGTCGGCGTCACCGCCGGGTACGTCGGGGGCTGGCGCAGCGAGTCGCTGTCCGCGCTCACCAACGTGTTCCTCGTGCTGCCCGGCCTGCCGCTGATGATCATCGTGGCCTCCCAGTACGACAACCCCAGCCTCCTGCTGATCTCCGCCGTCCTGGCCGTCACCGGCTGGGCGTGGGGCGGCCGCGTGCTGCGCGCCCAGACCATGTCGCTGCGCAACCGCGACTTCGTCCAGGCCGCCCGCGCCAACGGCGAGCCGCTGCACCGGATCATCGCCGTGGAGATGCTGCCGAACCTCACGGCGATCATCGCCTCGTCGTTCGTCGGCACCGTCACCGCCGCCGTGCTGGGGCTCACCACGCTCGCGTTCATCGGCGTCATCCCCATCACGAACCTCAACTGGGGGACGATCCTGTACTGGGCGCAGCAGAACGGCGCGTTCCCCGACTTCTGGTGGTGGTACGTGCCGGCCGGGCTGTGCATCGCGCTGCTCGGCACCGCGCTGTCGCTCATCAACTTCGGCATCGACGAGTACGTGAACCCCCGGCTCCGGTCGGCGGGCGAGCGGGCCCGGGCGATGCGGAAGAAGGGCCTGCGCCCCACGGCCGGCGTCACCGCCGTCCGCACCACCACCCCGACCCACCCGAAGGACCGCTCGTGACCGACACCGCCACCACCGCCCCCTACCTCGACGCCGCC
Organism: Actinomycetes bacterium; assembly: GCA_023388235.1. Lineage (GTDB taxonomy): Bacteria > Actinomycetota > Actinomycetes > Actinomycetales > Cellulomonadaceae > Cellulomonas. Next base: position 8,993 of record JAEWGQ010000161.1, read on the forward strand.
CTGCCGGTCGCCGACCGGGTGCAGGACCTGCTCGGCCGCATGACGGTGGAGGAGAAGGTCGGGCAGATGCTGCAGCTCGACGCCCGCGACGACGTGGCCGACCACGTGCAGCGCCGGCTCGCGGGCTCGCTGCTGCACGCCTCGCCGGAACGGCTGCGCCGCGCGCACGAGCTGGTCGACACGACGCGGCTGCGCATCCCGCTGCTCGTCGGCGAGGACTGCATCCACGGGCACTCGTTCTGGGTGGGGGCGACGATCTTCCCGACGCAGCTCGGCATGGCGGCGTCCTGGGACCCGGAGCTCGTGCAGCAGGTCGCCCGCGCGACCGCCCGGGAGGTCGCGCCCACCGGCGTGCACTGGACGTTCAGCCCGGTGCTCTGCATCACCCGCGACCTGCGCTGGGGCCGGGTCGACGAGACGTTCGGCGAGGACCCGCACCTGATCGGGGAGCTGGCCTCCGCGATGGTCCGCGGCTACCAGGGCGACGGGCTCACCGACCCGACCGCGATCCTCGCGACCGCCAAGCACTTCGCCGGCTACTCCGAGACCCAGGGCGGGCGGGACGCCTCCGAGGCCGACATCTCCCGCCGCAAGCTGCGCTCGTGGTTCCTGCCGCCGTTCGAGCGGGTGGCCCGCGAGGGCTGCGCCACGTTCATGCTCGGCTACCAGACCACCGACGGCGTGCCGATCACCGTCAACGACTGGCTGCTCAACGACGTGCTGCGCGGGGAGTGGGGCTACACCGGCACGCTCATCACCGACTGGGACAACGTCGGGCGCATGGTCTGGGAGCAGAAGGTGCAGCCCGACTACGCGCACGCCGCCGCGGCCGCCGTGCGGGCCGGCAACGACATGGTCATGACCACGCCGCTGTTCTTCGAGGGCGCGCTGGAGGCGATCGAGCGCGGCCTGCTCACCGAGGCCGACCTCGACCCGGCGGTGTCCCGCATCCTCGCGCTGAAGTTCCGCCTCGGGCTGTTCGAGGACCCGCGCCGTCCCGACGCCGACGCGCAGGCGGCCGTCATCGGCAGCGCCGAGCACGCCGCGCTCAACCTCGAGGTCGCGCGGCGGTCGCTGGTGCTGCTGCGCAACGAGGGCGTGCTGCCGCTGCCCGCCGCGGACCCCGCCCCCCGGCGGGTCGCCGTGGTCGGGCCGCTCGCGGACGACGCGCAGACCCAGCTCGGCGACTGGGCCGGGTCCTCCGGCCAGGCCGACTGGCTGCCGGACGGGCAGCCGCGCGACATGATCACGACCGTGCTCGACGGCCTGCGGGACGCCGTGCCCGCCGGCTGGACCGTCACGCACGCGCGCGGCGCGGACATCCTCACCCTGGAGCCCGACCCCGAGGGCGCGACCTTCCCCGACGGGCAGCCCCGCCCGCCGGTCGTCGTGCCGTCCGCGCCCGACGACGCGCTGATCGCGGAGGCCGTCGCCGCCGCGCAGGACGCCGACTACGTGGTGGCCGTCGTCGGCGACCGCATCGAGCTCGTCGGGGAGGGCCGCTCCACCGCCACGCTCGAGCTCGTCGGCGGGCAGGTCGCGCTGCTCGACGCCCTCGCCGCGACCGGCACGCCGCTGGTCGTCGTGCTGCTCGCCTCCAAGCCCCTGGTGCTCCCGCCGTCCGTGCTCGAGGCCGGCGCCCTGGTGTGGGCGGCGAACCCCGGCATGCAGGGCGGCCGGGCGCTCGCGGACCTGCTGCTCGGGCACGCCGAGCCGTCCGGGCGGCTGCCCGTGTCGTTCGCGCGGCACGTCGGGCAGCAGCCGACCTACTACAACCAGGTGCGCGGGCAGCACGGCGACCGGTACGCCGACCTCACGCAGCGGCCGGCGTTCGCGTTCGGCGAGGGGCTGTCGTACACGACGGTCGGGTACGCGGACCTGCGGCTCGACGCCACCGAGCTCGGGACCGGCGACGTCGTGCGCGCGCGGGTCACGCTGACCAACTCCGGGACGCGGCCGGCGCGGGAGACCGTCCAGGCGTACGTGTCCGACCGGGTCACCTCGGTGTCCTGGGCGGACAAGGAGCTCAAGGCGTTCCGCCAGGTCGACCTCGCGCCCGGCGAGACCGCCGAGGTGACGATCGAGGTGCCCGTCGCGGACTGCACGATCGTCGACGCCGCCGGGGTGCGGGTGGTCGAGCCGGGCGAGTTCGAGCTGCTCGTCGGGCCGTCCTCCCGCGACGAGGCGCTGCTGCGGGCAGGGTTCGCCGTCCGGGCGTGACGCGCCGGAGGCCGCACCCCGTGGGGGTGCGGCCTCCGTGCCGGTGCCGGGGCGCGTGCCCGCGGGTCAGCCGCGCAGGGCCTGGTCCAGGTCCCGCCAGAGGTCCTCCGGGTCCTCGATGCCGACCGACAGGCGCAGCAGGTCCTCCGGGACCGTCGGCGACTCCGTGGCGAAGCGGCGCCGGCGCTCGATGCTGGACTCCACGCCGCCGAGGCTCGTGGCCGGCACCCACAGCCGCAGCCGCTCGACCACCGCGTCCGCGCCGGCGGCCCCACCCGCCGGGCGCAGCCCGATGATCGACCCGTAGCCGCTCATCTGCGCCGACGCGCGGGCGTGCCCGGGGTCGCCCGGCAGGCCCGGGTGCCGCACCTCCACCGCGCCCGGGTGCGCGGCCAGGCGCCCGGCCAGGTCCAGGGCGGTGCGCTGCGAGCGCTCGACCCGCAGCGCCAGGGTCCGCACCCCGCGCAGGGCCAGGTACACCTCGAACGGCCCGGCGATCGCGCCGTGCACCGTGCGGTACGTGTGCAGCCGCTCCCGCAGGCCGGGGTCGTCGGTGAGCACCGCGCCCAGCACCACGTCGCTGTGCCCCGCGAGGTACTTGGTCACCGAGTGCACGACCACGTCGGCGCCGTGCTCCAGCGGCCGCTGCACCAGCGGCGTCGCGAACGTGTTGTCCACCGCGACGAGCGCGCCCGCCGCGTGCCCCGCCGCCACCAGCGCCGGGACGTCGGCGACCTCGAGCATCGGGTTCGTGGGCGACTCCACCCACAGCAGGGACGTCCGGCGGCCCGACGGCGACGCGGCCGGGTCGAGCGCGGCGACCACCGCGGCGGTGTCCGCGACGTCGACCTGCTGCACCTCCACGTCCGAGCGCTCCGCGAGGTCGCGGGCGTACCCGAGCGTCACCTGGTACGCGTGCCGCGGCAGCACCAGGCGCCCGCCGTGCGGCACCAGCGACAGGGCCGCCGCGATCGCCGCCATGCCCGACCCGTACACCAGCGCCGGGTGGGCCGAGCCCTCCAGCGCCCCCAGGGTCTGCTCGAACGGCCCCCACGTCTCGGTGTCGCCGCGCGCGTACATCAGCTCGCCGGGCTGCGGCACGCCCTGCGAGACGTACGTCGAGGACAGCACGACGGGCGGGTTCACGGGGGCGCCCTGGGCGCGCGCCGGGCGGCCCGACGTCACGGCGAGGGTCTCGCGGGCGAGGTCCTGGTGGTGGCTCACGCCGGGCAGGGTACGCCCCGGCCGCCACGCGCTCCCCGGCGTCCCAGCACGCGACGGGACGTTGCCGCGCCACGGGTCCGCGGGGCGTCCGCAGCCCCCGCCGCCGGGCGGCTAGGCTCACCGACGATGTCCAGCAGCCAGCCCCAGCCCGTCCGCCCGCGCGTCCTCGTCCTGTTCGGCGGGCGGTCCAGCGAGCACGCCATCTCCTGCGCCACGGCCGGCGCCGTGCTCCGGGCGATCGACCGCGACCGGTACGACGTGCTGCCCATCGGCATCACGCCCCGGGGACGCTGGGTGCGCGTCGCCGACGACCCCGACCGCTGGGCGATCGTCGACGGGCGGCTGCCGGAGGTCGAGGCCGCCGACGAGCAGGTGCTCCTGCCGCAGGAGGCCGGGTCGCGCGAGCTCCAGGTCATCGAGCCGGGCACGCCCGCGACCGCCCTCGGGTCCGTCGACGTCGTGCTGCCGCTGCTGCACGGCCCGTTCGGCGAGGACGGCACCCTGCAGGGCATGCTCGAGCTCGCGGACGTCCGCTACGTCGGCGCCGGGGTGCTCGCCTCCGCCGTCGGCATGGACAAGCACTTCATGAAGGTCGTGCTCGCCGGGGCCGGGCTGCCCGTCGGGCCGTTCGTCACCCTGCGCGGCGACGACCTCGCCACCGACGCCGGCGGCGTGCGCGCCCGCATCGAGGCCCTGGGCCTGCCCCTGTTCGTCAAGCCCGCCCGCGCCGGGTCCAGCATCGGCATCTCCCGCGTCACGGACCTCGCCGACCTGCCCGCCGCGGTCGCCGAGGCCCAGCGGCACGACCCGAAGGTCGTCGTCGAGGCCGGCATCGTCGGGCGCGAGATCGAGTGCGCCGTGCTCGGCGGCCGCGACGGGGCACGCCCCCGGGCGTCGCTGCCGGGCGAGATCGTCGTCACCGACGGCACCCACGGGTTCTACGACTTCGAGGCCAAGTACCTCGACGAGGCCGCCGTCGAGCTGAGCTGCCCCGCCGACCTGCCCGCCGACGTCGTCGCGCGCGTCCAGGACGCCGCGGTGCGCACCTTCGAGGCCGTGGACTGCGAGGGGCTCGCGCGCGTCGACGTCTTCGTCACGCCCGCCGGCGACGTGGTCGTCAACGAGATCAACACCATGCCGGGGTTCACGCCGTTCTCGATGTACCCGCGCATGTGGCAGCAGAGCGGGCTGTCCTACCCGGACCTGCTGGACGAGCTGCTGCGGCTCGCGCTCGAGCGGCCGACCGGGCTGCGCTGACCGGCGCGCCGGGTGCGCTGAGGCTCCGGGCCGCGGGCCGGGTCAGAGGCAGGCGCGCGTTGCGTCGACCTTCGCGACCGCCACCGACAGGGCGTCCAGGAACGACGTCGAGCGCTCCGTGACCACCGCGGCCGGCACGTGCACCTCGACCGCGGGGTCGCGGCCGTAGGTGACGAACGTCCAGTCCGACGAGCCCGGGTCGGTCGCGGGGTCAGCGGCCGGGGTGCCACCGGTGTCCTCCGCGCCGTCGGCGGGCGCCGCGTCCGCGCGCACCAGCCAGTCGATGCTGGGGCCGCTCGGCGTCTCCACCGTCACGCACTGCTCCGTGGTCGGGCCCGGCACCTCGACCCCGCACCGCAGCGTCACCGGCGCGGCGGGGTCGCCCCACGCGGCGGTCGCCTGGCTCGTCGTGCGCACCTGGTCCAGCCCGTCCCCGAGGGAGTCCGGCAGCGTCAGCACCACCATCGCGCAGTCCGGGTCCGTCGCGTACGGGGCCGCGGCGACGCCCACCGACGGCGCACACCCCGCGAGCAGGGCGGCCCCGGCGAGCACGAGGACGGTGGGGCGGACGGCGCGGCGGATCACCCGGCCACGGTAACCCGCCCGCACGTCCACCCCGCCCTCCCGCACGTCCACCCCGCGCACCCCGCACCCCGTCCGCCCCGTTGGAGCCACCTACGCGGGATCGTGGTCCTCCGGCGGGCTCTCCGATGCCGCGCGCTGCCCTCCCTCGCCGTTGGGAGTCTCCGAATGGGGGGTGGTGGGTGGGGTGGCGGGGCCCCGCGGGTGTGCGGGCGGGCGCACCGGGGCCGGGGTGCGGGTGGGCGCCGCAGGGGGCCGGTGGTGCGGGTGCGCCATGGGGGTGTGCGGGCGGGCGCCACGGGGGCCGGTGTGTGCGGGTGCGCCACGGGGGGCCCGTATGTGCGAGTGCGCCATGGGGGTGTGCGGGAGGGCGGGGCCGGGGGAGCGGGTGGGCGGGATAGCGTGAGCGGCGTGATCGACCGCCCCCTCACCGTCGCGGACCTGTCCGAGGACGAGCTGCTCGCCCGGATCTTCCCGCACCTGCCGGCGGGTGACCGCACGCTGATCGGGCCGGGGGACGACGCGGCGGTGCTGGCCGCCCCGGACGGCCGGTACGTGGTGTCCACGGACGTGCTGGTCGAGGACCGGCACTTCCGCCGGGCGTGGTCCACCGGGGAGGACGTCGGGTGGCGGGCGGCCACGCAGAACCTCGCCGACGTCGCCGCGATGGGGGCGCGGCCCACGGCGGTCGTGGTGTCGCTCGTCGTGCCCGGCGACCTGCCCGCGCCCTGGGTCGAGGGGCTGGCGCGCGGGCTGGCCGCGGCGTGCGGGCCTGTCGGCGCCGGGGTGGTCGGCGGTGACCTGTCCGGCGGTCCGGCGGTGGTCGTCGCGGTGACGGTGCACGGGGACCTGGAGGGGCGTGCGCCCGTGCTCCGGTCCGGGGCCCGCCCGGGTGACGTGCTCGCCCTCTCCGGGACCGTGGGCCGGTCGGCCGCGGGGCTCGCGCTGCTCGACGCGGGGCTGCCGGACGCCGACCCCGCGGCCGTGCGCGTGCACCGCCGCCCGGAAC
>JAEWGQ010000175.1 GCA_023388235.1 Actinomycetes bacterium
TCGGCGTCCTTCAGCACGACGTACTTCAGGTCGACGTGCGGCTCCAGGGCGCTGAACTTGTCGTTCGGGGCGCCGATGACCAGCTGGAAGCCCAGGCCGCGCCACGCCCCCACGGCGCGGCCGGTGAACCGCGCGTCCGCCTTGATGAGCGCCTCGTCCAGGAACACCGGCGCGTACCGCGGGCGGGCGGCCCCGGCGTCGCCGAGCTGGTAGCGCAGGGCCGCACCGACGATGAAGGCCACGAGCTCCTGCGACTCGCCGCCGGACTTCTCGCCGATGTGGTCGTACAGGGCGACGTGGTTGCCGTCCAGGTCGATCTTCTCGGCGCTCAGCCGGACGTGCCGTCGCACGTCCACGAGGTCCGCGAAGTCCGGCGCGGTCCGCCGGATCCGGTCGATGACCTTCGCCATCCGCAGGTAGCGGCGCTCGCGCTCGGCGTCGGTCGCGTCGGTGGCGAGCACCTCCCGCAGGTCCCGCAGCTCCTTGCGGAACCGGGCCACGACGGTCGACTGCGTGTCGCGCGCGTCGATGCGCAGCCGGTGGTCGTCGTCCGCGAACGGCAGGTCCGCGAGGATCTCGTTGACCGGCTGGATGCGCTCCTTGATCTCCCGGACCGACCGGCTCAGGGCGTGGTGCAGGTCCGCGAGGTCGTTGCCGGACAGCCGCAGCAGGCTCTTGCGCCACTCCGCCTCGAGCTCGTGCAGCCCGTTCGTCTCCAGCGCCGTGAGGATCCGCTCGTAGTCGGCGTACGCGCCGTCGGGGTCGGTGCCCAGGTTCGGGTCGGGCCAGCGCTCCACGAACGTCTCGAACGTCCGCCGCAGCGCCTCCCGGGACGCGGACACCACGTCCTGCGCCGCCTGCCGGTCCGCGCGCAGCAGGTCCGCCGCGCGGGCCACGGTGGCGTCGAACGCCGCGAGCGCGTCCGCCGGCCGACCCGTCGCACCGTCCGCGCCCGCGCCCGGGCCGCCGAGCAGCCGCTCCAGGTAGGCGCGCTGCTCCGGCGCGGCGGTGGTCCCCGCGTCCTGCGCCTCGTCCAGCGCCTGCTGGGCGACGTCCACGTCGTCGGAGACCGCCGACCAGCCGGCGCCCAGGCGCTCGGTCTCACCCTTGCTGCGGCCCACCGACTCGGTGAGCACCTGGACGTCGAGGGTCAGCTCGTCGGCGCGGCGCTGCAGGCGCACCACCTCGGGGTTGCCCGACGTGACGTCCTCGATCACCTGCGCCCACCGGGCGCGCTCGGCGTCGGCCGCCGCGACGTCCACGTCCTCCCACGTGACCTCGACCAGCGCCTCGTACCCGCGGCGCTCGCCGTCCTGCTCGTCCAGCCGGGCCGCGGCGTCCTCGACGCCCCGCTCCGCGAGCGCCAGCAGGTGCTGCACGCGCTCGATCTGGCCGTCCAGGTGCGCGAGCCGGCGCGCGTTCGTGAAGCCCAGCACGTTGGCGCGGCCCTGGCCGCCGTGCGCGCCGCGCAGCCCCTCCGACACCTGGCCGGCCCGGGTGAGGGCCTTCGGGTGCTGCGACAGCTCGCCGGGGGTGTCCACGCACACGTACGCGTGCCGGCTGGCGAGCTCGCCGCGCAGCCACCCGGAGAACGGCCCGGCGCGCAGCTCCAGGCGCCCGGGCAGCGTCCGGGGGTCCAGCGCGACGTCCGAGCGCTGCCCGGTCGGCACGCCCTCGTACCGCAGCCGCCGGCCCAGCCGCACGCCGTCGATCGCCTTGCGGAACGCCCCGAGCCGCGCCGCGTCGATGAGCAGCAGCGTCGCGAAGCCGCCGAGCGCGAGGTTGAACGCCTCGCGCCACGGCTCGTGCTCGGTGCGGACCTCGATCAGCTCGGCGACGAACGGCAGCTCCTCCGGGGTGAGGCCCGCCGCCTCGGCCAGCGCGGCCCGGGCGCGCAGCAGGTCCGTGGGCACGGCGCCCTGCTGCTTCTCGGCCGCCGCGCGCTCCGCCTGCAGCTCGGCGAGCTCGGCGCGGGCCTCCTTGCGGGCGGCCATCGCCTCGCCGAGCCGCTCCTGCGCGGCCTTCTTGGCCCCGGCGTCCGCGAGCGCGGTGCGCGCCCGCTCGGTGAGCTCGGCGAAGTCCCCGGCCGACGCGATGCCGACGCCGAGCGTGTCGGCGAGCACGGCGTCCAGCCGGCCCCGCCGCGCGGCGACCCGGTCGCGCTTCTCCTCCGCGGCGCGCAGCTCCCGCTGGGCGCGGGCGAGGCGGTCGCCGCCGGAGACCCACAGCGTCTCCTTCACGCCGTCGAGCTCCGCGCGGGCCGCGGCGATCCGGGCGGTGAGCTCGTCGGACTCGCGCCGGGCGCCCTCGTGCCGGTGCTGCAGGTCCGCCTCGACGGCGCGCAGCAGACCCAGCCGGCGCTCGTGCCGCCACAGGGCCGCGGGGGACGTGCCGTCGTCGAACCCGCCGACCGACGCGATGACCCGCAGGCGCTCCGCCGCCTCCTCGATCGCCGCACGGTGCGCGCGGATCGGTTCCAGCGCCTTGACCTGCTGACGCGCGGTGATCATCTGCTCGCGCGTGCCCGACAGCTTGTCGAACTGCTCGACGACCGCGTCCGCGGTGGCGAACGTGCTCGGCTCCTCCAGCACCATCGCCTTGTACAGCGCGTCGACCGTCGTGATCTGCTGCCCCGCCTGGATGCGGCCGAGCAGCGCGACCGCCTTGGCGCCGTCCCCCGTCGCGCCGATGCCCAGCGTCGTGTGCAGCCGCGCCGTGAACTCGCGGTCGGTGTCGAACGAGGTCAGCCCCGCCGCCGCCAGCGACGCCCGCCCGAACCGGTCGGCCGCCGCGGGCTCCAGCTCCCGCAGGTCGAACCCGCCGTCGCAGGTCGCCCGCACGGCGGTGACGTCCTCGAGGGTGCGCGCCGCGCCCGGCACGTACCAGGCGCGCACGGCCGTGAGCTCGCGGCCCGCCTGGTCGGCCCACGTCATCGCGATCGCCGACCACGTGTCCTGGCCGTCGCCGCGCAGCACGCGCTGGCGGGTGCCGTCCTGGGTGCGCGACTCGTCGAGCTTGCCGCGGGCGTAGGACAGGATGTTGCGCTGGTCCTTGCCGCGCGGCCGGCCGACCACGCCGCCGTTCGACGCGCCGTTGAAGGGCGTGGTGTGCGGCATGAGCAGGGCGATGTAGGCGTCCATCAGCGTGGACTTGCCCGAGCCCGACCCGCCGGACAGCAGCGTGGCCGTCGGCGCCAGGCGCACCCGGTGGTGGCCGTCGTACCCGCCCCAGTTGACGAGCTGCAGGTCGCGGGCGACCCACTGCTGGCCGGTGGACGCCTGCGGGATCAGCCCGAACAGCGTGTCGACCATGCTCATCGGGCGTCCTCCTGGTCCGTGCCGGCGGCGGGCCGCCCGGCGTCGTCCGTGGCGTCGTCGGTGTCGTCGTCGGCGTCGTCGGTGGTGGCGTCGTCGGTGGTGGCGTCGTCGGTGGCGTCGTCGTCGTGCTCGCCGTCCGCCGCGTCGGTGGCGTCCGCCGCGTCCTGCGCGTCCTGCCCGTCGGGGTGCTGCGGCTCGTCCGCCCCGGCCGCGGCGCCGGCCGCCGCCTGCTCGCGCAGCCACCCGCGCAGCTCGGCGAGGCGCTCGTTGCTCAGCACGACCTCGACCAGCGGGGTGACGCGGAACCGCCCCTCGGACTCCTCCTCGATCACGCCCTCCTTCGCGAGGCGCGCGACGGCCGAGCGGATCTCCCGCTGCCGGGACGCCACGTTCGTGTCGTCGGGGTCGAAGTACGTGAGCGCGGTCTGCTCGATCTCCTCGACGTCGACGCGCGCGGAGCTCTCCCCCGCGCCGCGCTCCCGCTGGAAGATCGTGCGCAGGTGCACCAGCACGAGCGTCTCGGCACGCGTGTACGGCTCGTCGCGCAGCAGCACGGGGACGTCGAGCTCCGTGGCCCGCACCTGCCGCTTGTAGGCGATGCCGCGGTCGTGGTCGACCACCAGGTGCACGAACAGGTCGTGCAGCCGCGACTCGACCACCTGCTGGTGGGCGAGCAGCGTGCGCCACTGGGCGGGGTGGCGCTCGGCGAGCAGGAACCGGCGCTGCAGCAGCCGCACCAGCAGCCGCCGCACGTCGGCGTCCAGCGTGCCGGAGTCCCCGGGGAACAGCTCGGCCGGGTCCTCCTCCATGGGGACCGGCGGGATGAACGCCTCGTCGTCCTGCGCGGGCGCGCCCGTCCACGTGTCAGTCATCGCTGCCGTCCCTCATCCGTGTCGTCACGCCGCCGAACGCGAACCGGCGGCGCGAGCCGTCCGGCCGGACCGCGTCCACGTAGGCGACCGCGTCGGTCTCCGTCATGCCCTCGGTGTGCGCGATCTCGAGCATCCCGAGCAGGTCCACCGGCCGGCGCAGCGCCTCGGGCGCGGCGTTGAACGCCGCCGCGAGGTCCACGTCCGGCTCCGCCCAGCCCGCGAGGAGCGCGCGCAGCTCCGCGTAGTGCGGGCCGCCCCAGGCGCGCGCCTGCGCGTAGGACGCGTCCGGGTCGCCGTCGTCGTCCCAGACGCTCAGCGGCGCGGGCGCCTGCGGCGGCCGCAGGTCGCCCGGGGTCTGGCGCAGGTGCTCCACCTCGGCCACCGGAAGGCGCCGCAGCGGCTCGACCGCCTGGCCGCGGCGCGCGCCCGGCAGCCACGCCTGCAGCCCCGTCATCACGTCGCGCAGCAGCGCGTCGACCTCCCGGTCGCGCAGCGGGTCGTGGTGGCGCACCTGCGCCGTGATGACGTACGACGCCTCGCGCTGCGCGGTGAACACCTGGTCCAGGCCCTGCTCGATGCGGCGGCCGATCTCGCGGAGCTCCGCGCGCTGCTGGCCGGGCAGCAGCCGGGTGAACCGGTGCCGCAGCACCGTGTCGAGCTGCGCGGACAGCTGGTCGAGCCGCTGCGGGTCGCCGATCAGCCGCAGCGCCCCGGAGAACGCGCGCCCCTCGACGGTCGACTCCATGACGTGCTCGCCGCGCTCCAGGTACTCGCGCAGCACCTCGCCGGTGGGGCGCTCGTCCTGGCGCAGGGCCGTCACCACGTCCCGCTGCATCGCCTTGATGGACTCCGCGACGCGCGCGAAGTCCGCCGGCAGCTCGCGGACCAGGTGCAGGACGTTCTCCGCCTCCTCCAGCAGCTGCTCGTCCCCGACCTCCTCGACCGCGCCGGTGCGCTCGATGCGCTCGGCCTCGGCCCGCAGCCGCGCGATCTCGGCCTCGATGCGGGCCAGGCGGACCAGCACGTCCGGGTCGGCGTCCAGCGCCAGCCGCTCCACGGCCTCCAGCAGCGTGCGCACCCGCGACTGCGAGACCCGCGCCCGGGAGCCGCCCGCGCGGCCCGCGACCTCGAGCGCCCCGACGGCGTGCGCAGACAGCGTGTAGACCTCGACGTCCTCCTCCAGCACGCGGCGCACCAGCCACCCGGCGTCGGCCCACTGCCGGCACAGGTCGCGCGCCGAGCCGGCCGGCAGCTCGTCGCCGTACCCGGCGGAGCGCAGCTGGTCGAGGGCGTCGGCGACCTCGGTGTGCGCGTCCGCGACCGGCACCTGCGGGCGCTCGGCGGTGAACACCAGCGAGAGCAGGGAGACCACCAGCGGGGCGTGCCGCTTGTGCAGGAGGTCCAGCATCGGGTTCTGGAAGGCCCGGACGGCGCCCTGGTACGCCCCTTCGGCTCGCGTGATCATCGCCGGACAGCGTAGGTGAGGACGGCGGCGTGCACGCACACGCGCCCGGACCGCCCGCCGACCGCGGGCGCTGGGTTAGCCGACCGCCTCGGCGGCGGCGGCGGCGGGTCCGCCGCAGCGTCCGGGGTGCAGGACGGCTGCCCGGGTGAACAATCCGGACAAACCTCCCGAATCACCCCGCGCCGTGGCAGCCTGCTGCGCGTGGAGGACGCACGCGCCACCGGCCCCGCCGGCACCCGCCTGGCGGGTCTCGACGCGCTGCGCGGCCTCGCGATCGCGCTCGTGATGCTCACCCACGCGAGCTCCGCGCGGTTCGGTTCCGCCGGGCTCGTCGGCGTCACGCTGTTCTTCACGCTGTCCGGGTACCTCATCACCGGCCTGCTGCAGCGCGACCTCGACCGGTACGGGCGCGTGCAGTTCGGGCGCTTCTACGCCGCCCGCGCCCTGCGGCTGCTGCCGCCCCTGCTGCTCGTGCTGGCCGGCTACGTGGTGGTCGAGGGCCTGCTCGGGGTGCTCGGGCGGCAGGACCAGGTCGGCCTCACGCTGCTCGCCGCGCTCACGTACACCTCGAACCTCCCCTACCTGCCGCACGGGTCCGGGTCGTTCTTCCACCTGTGGACGCTCGCGACCGAGGAGCAGTTCTACCTGCTCTGGCCGCTGCTGCTCGGCCTCGCGTGGCGCCGGGGCGCGGCACGCCTCGTCATCGGGCTCGGGGTGGCCGGGTCGCTGCTCGCCTGCGCCGCGACCATCGCCTACCAGTGGCCCGACGTCGAGCGCGTCTACCCGCTGCCGACGTCCTGGTCCGTCGCCCTGTTCCTCGGCTGCGCGCTGCGGCTCGGCCAGGCGCGCGCGCAGCGGCTGCTCCCCGCGTCGCCGGCCGCCCGCCGGTGGATCGCCGGCGGCATCCTCGCGCTGTTCGCGGCCGCCGCGCTCACCCCCTCCATCGGCGCGAGCCCCGCCATGTACCTGCTGGTCGTCCCCGCGGTCGCGGTCGCCTCCGCGGTGCTGGTGCTGCTCGCAGCCGACTCGACCCGGCTCGCCGCGCGCGGCCCGGTCCGGCTGCTCGTCGCGCTCGGCACGGTCTCGTACGCCGCGTATCTGTGGAACCTGCCGATCCAGCAGTGGCTCGGCGACCCCGGCACGCTCGGCGCCGGGCTGCTGGGCGCCGCCCTGACGCTGCTGGCCGCCACGGTCAGCTGGTGGCTCGTCGAGCGGCCCGCCGCGGCGCTCCGCCGCCGGCTCCAGCACGGGACGTCCCCCGTGCCGCACCCGGGCCGTCCGTCCCTCGCGCCGGCACCCGGCCCCGCCGTACCGTCGTGACATGGGACACGCACACGCACGCTGGTCGGAGCTGAGCACCCCGCGCAGGATCGGGGCCGTGGTGCTCGGGCTCGCCCAGGTCACGCTCACCGCCACCGCCTACCGCGACCTCGCCCGGCGCCCCGCCGACCAGGTCGAGGGCCCGAAGCTCGCCTGGGGCCTCGCGATCCTCGTCAACTGGGTCGGCCCGATCGCCTACCTCGCCAAGGGACGCCGCACCGCCTGAACCGCGGGGCGTCGCGCGCCGGCACGACGAAGGCCCCGATCCGGCGGGATCGGGGCCTTCGTCGTCGCTGTCTCAACGAGTGTCCGGAGGGGGACTTGAACCCCCACGCCCTATACGGGCACTAGCACCTCAAGCTAGCGCGTCTGCCATTCCGCCACCCGGACAGGGTGTCTCCCGACCGATCTCGTGAGCGCAGGACTGCGCCCCGACAACCCGTCAGGTGCGGCAGAAAACATAGCACGGAGTGGCGCCCGAGCACGCATCCGCAGGTGGGGGCAGACTGGCGGTGGCCTCCCGGGGCGTCCGGGCCGGGTGGGCGACCAGCACGGTCCGAGGGGTGTGCGCGTGGCTGACGTCGGTGGCGGTCGGGGTGCGGGAGCTGCAGGACCGGCCGCGCGCCGGGTCGCGGGCCAGCGCCGGGGGGCCGCGGGAGCCGCGGCGGACGACGGCGTCCCCCTCTGGCTGCGGACGTCCGCCGGCATCACCTGGCGGCTGCTCGTGCTGCTCGCGGGCGTCGGCGTGGTGTTCTACGGCACCGCCCAGGTGCAGCTGCTGTTCATCGCGGTGTTCATCGCGTTCGTCTTCACCGCGGTGCTCCGCCCGGTCGTCGAGTTCTACGCGCGGGTGATGCCGCGGCCGCTGGCGACAGCGCTCGGGCTGCTGTCCGGGTTCCTGGTGCTGGCGGGCATGGTGTTCTACGTCGGCTACTCCGTCGCGAACCAGTGGCAGGCGCTGTCCCGGCAGTTCGGCGACGGCATCGACCAGATCGTCGACTTCCTCGAGCACGGGCCGCTGCCGGTGTCGATCACCAACGAGCAGATCGCCGGGTGGATCGACAACGGGCGGCAGTGGATCGAGCAGCACGCCGGGGACCTCGCCAGCCAGGCGGCGGCGTCCGCCGGGTCGGTCGTCGAGGTGTTCACGGCCCTCGCGCTGGCGGTGTTCTGCGCGATCTTCTTCCTCGCCCGCGGGCAGGAGATGTGGACGTGGTTCGTCAACCAGCTCCCCGCCTCGGTGCGCGACTCCTGGAAGACGGCCGGCGGCGCCGGCTGGTACACGTTCAGCGGCTACACCCGCGGCACGGTCATCATCGCGGTGACCGACGGGTTCCTCGCGTTCGTGCTGCTGTCGATCATCGGGGTGCCCCTGGCCGCGCCGCTCGCCGTGCTCGTCCTGATCGGCGCGTTCATCCCGCTGGTCGGCGCGCCCGCCGCCATGGTGGTCGCGATGATCGTGGCGCTCGCCGCGAACGGACCGCTGCAGGCGGCGTTCGTCGGCATCGGGATCGCGCTGATCGGGCAGTTCGAGGGGCACGTGCTGCAGCCGCTCGTCATGGGCAAGCAGGTCTCGCTGCACCCCGTGGTCGTCGCCATCGCCGTGGCCGGCGGCACCCTGACGGCCGGGATCCTCGGCGCGGTCATCGCGGTGCCGCTGGTGTCCGTCGTCTGGGCGATCTTCTCCCGGTTCCACCAGCCCGACCCGCCGATGGAGGTCGAGGAGGCCACCGACGAGGTCGAGCCCGTCCCCGACGACGGCACCGAGCTGCAGTAGCAGGCGTCACACCCGGCCCGGGAACCGGGCGGCCCGGACGTCCGTTGGACCCGCGACCGTGCCGGGCGACCTGGAGAGAGATGGACGGCTGCAGTAGGTACCCCCTGGACCGCGACGAGACCGCGACAGGGGGTGAGGCGTGATGTGGGTGCTGTCGCTGCTGCTCGGCCTGCTGGTCGTGCTGGCGATCACCGCGGCGACGGGCTACTTCGTCGCGCAGGAGTTCGCGTACATGGCCGTCGACCGGTCGCGGCTGAACGCCCGCGCGGCCGACGGCGACGCCGGTGCCCGCCGGGCGCTGGCGGTGACGCGGCGGACGTCGTTCATGCTGTCCGGCGCGCAGCTCGGCATCACCGTGACCGGCCTGCTCGTCGGGTACGTCGCGGAGCCGCTGATCGGTGAGGCGCTCGGCGAGGCCCTCGGCGGCGTCGGCGTGCCCACCGGCGTCGGGATCGCGGTCGGCACGGTGCTCGCGCTGCTGCTGTCCACGCTCATCCAGATGCTGTTCGGCGAGCTGTTCCCCAAGAACCTCGCCATCTCGCGGCCCGAGCCGGTCGCCGTCGCCCTCGCGACGTCCACGAACCTGTACCTGCGGGCCCTCGGCTGGCTGATCCGCGTGTTCGACTCCGCGTCCAACGCCCTGCTGCGGCTGCTGCGGATCGAGCCCGTGCACGACGTCGAGCACTCGGCGACCGCCCGCGACCTCGAGCACATCGTGGCCGAGTCCGCGCAGAGCGGGGACCTGCCCCGCGAGCTGTCCATGCTGCTCGACCGGATCCTCGACTTCCCCGAGCAGGACGTCGAGCACGCCATGATCCCCCGCTCCCGGGTCGACGCGGTGCGCGCCGGGGACACCGTCGCCGACGTGCGCGCCCGGATGTCCGCCGGGCACTCGCGGTACCCGGTGCTCGGCGCGGACGACCAGGTGGTCGGCGTCGTGCACCTGCAGGACGTGCTGGCCGCCGGCGACCGGGACGCCGCGCCCGTCGAGGCGCTCATGCGCCCCGCCGAGCTCGTGCCCACCTCCATGAGCCTGCCGGACGCGCTGCGCCGCCTCGCGGACAGCCGCAACCAGCTCGCGTGCGTCCTCGACGAGTACGGCGGCCTGGCCGGCGTGCTCACCTTCGAGGACCTCGCCGAGGAGCTCGTCGGGGAGATCACCGACGAGCACGACCCCGGCGCGCAGCCCGCGCTCGTGCAGGACGACGGCGCCTGGACCATGGCCGGCGACGTGCACCTGGACGAGGTCGAGCGCGCCGTCGGCCGCGACCTGCCGCGCGGCGACCACGAGACCATCGGCGGCCTGGCCATCGCCGCGTACGGCGCCCTGCCGCCCGCCGGCGCCAGCGTCGTCGTGCTGCTCCCCGACGACCCCGGCGAGCTCGCGCACGCCGGCGAGCCCGACCCGGTGTGGCTGCGGATCGACGTGCTCACCCTCGAGCGGCACGTGCCCGCGCTCGTGCGCGTCACCGTGCCCGCCGCCCCGCCGCCCACCGACGACGAGCGCACCGCCGCCGTCGCCCGCGACCAGGAGGAGGACCGATGAGCCCCCTCGTGGTGGTCGTCGTCACCGTCGCGCTGATCGCCCTCAGCGCGTTCTTCGTCGCCGTGGAGTTCGCGGCGCTCGCCGCCAAGCGCTACCGGCTCGAGGAGGCCGCCCCGCGCAGCCGCTCCGCCCGCGCCGCGCTGCGCAGCTCCACCGAGCTCACCGTCCTGCTCGCCGGGTCGCAGCTCGGCATCACGGCGTGCACCCTCGCGCTCGGCGCCGTCACCAAGCCCGCCGTGCACCACTGGCTCACGCCGCTGTTCGAGGGCTGGGGCGTCGCGCTGTGGCTCGCGGACGCCGCCGGGTTCGTGCTCGCGCTCGTGCTCGTCACGTTCCTGCACCTCGTGGTAGGCGAGATGGCGCCGAAGTCCTGGGCGATCGCGCACCCCGAGACCTCCGCGATCCTGCTCGCCACGCCCATGCGGGCCTTCATGTGGCTGACCCGCCCGGTGCTGCGCGTGCTCAACCAGGCAGCGAACTGGTGCCTGCGCCGCGTCGGCGTCGAGCCCGCCGACCAGGTGGCGACCGGCCAGAACCCCGACGACCTGCGTCACCTCGTGGAGCACTCCGCGAACGTCGGCGCGCTCGACGCCGCCTACTCCGCGCAGATCTCCGGCGCGCTGGCGCTGCAGACGACGACGGTGCGCGACCTCGTCGCCGACCGCACCGTGACCGCCGTGCCGGCCGGTGCGACCACCGCCGACGTGCAGGCCGTCTCCCGGGAGTCCGGGCACCTGCGGGTGCTCGTCGGCACCGGGGACCGGCTCGAGGGCGTCGTGCACGTGCGGGACACCCTCGCGCACACCGCCGACGCGCCGGTCACGCCGCTGGTGCGGCCCGTGCTGCGACTCGCCGCGGACACCCCCGTGGCGACCGCGCTGGCGCAGATGCGCGAGCAGCGGCAGCACCTGGCGGTCGTGCACGACGGCGAGGACGGCGACGGCCGCGTCGGGCGGGTGGTCGGGGTCGTGACCCTGGCGGACGTGCTCGGGCGCCTGTTCCCCGTGGCGGCGGTCACCGCGGGCTGACCCGGGCCCAGGCCCGTGCCCGCCCCCCGGGGCGGAGCACGGGCCGAGCCCGTGCTCGTGCCCGTGCGCGTGCCCGCCCGTGCCCGTGCGCAGGCTCTGCCTCGCCCCTCGCCCCTCGCCCCTCGCTCCTCGCTCCTCGCTCCTCGCTCCTCGCTCCTCGCGACCGTCGCCCCTCGCGACCGTCGCCGAGGGGAGGGTTCTGCCGTGACACGCCGCGCGTGTCGGGCAGAACCCTCCCCTCACGGCGACGGCCGCATCGCGTGGCTGTGGGCAGGACCGCAACGGACGCGCTCGGGTCGCTTGCTCCCGTGGTGGGG